>DATKFT010000963.1:0-6548 GCA_035544335.1 Pseudorhodoferax sp. | reverse complement strand
GGCACGATGACCGAGCTCAACGACCACCTGAAGCTGCTGTTCGCGCGCGCCGGGCAGCTGTTCGACAAGGTCACGGCGCAGCCCGTGCGCCACGATTCGCCAGACAGCATCTACGCGCAGTTGCAGGCGCGCGCGGCGGAGCAGGGTGATCCGCGGCTGGTGCTGACCTTCCCGGTGGAGCTGCCGGCCGGCACCTCGGCCGAGCAGGTGGCCGAATGGCTGTCGGCCAGCGGCTTCACGCGCATCCAGGCCGAGCGCGAGGTGGCCACGCCGGCCGGCCCGCGCAAGCTGCTGGACGTGGTCGCGGACCGTTTCCGGATGTCTGGCACCGAGCGCGTGCGCGCGGTCGAGGCCATCGAGACCGCGCTCAAGCGCGGCGCCGGCCGGCTCAATGTCTATGCGCTCGCGGCGGACGCCGGGGCCGCGCCCGAGCGCCCCGCCGCCGGGCCGCCCCAAGGCGGAGCAGCCCCCTCGGGGGGCAGCGAACCGCGCGAAGCGGGGAGCGTGGGGGGGCCGGTCATCTGGCGTTTCTCCACGGGCCTGCACTGCCCCGACAGCGACCTGCGCTACGCCGACCCGATCCCGTCCATGTTCTCGTTCAATTCGCCGGTCGGCGCCTGCGAGACCTGCCGCGGTTTCGGCCGCGTGATCGGCGTGGACTACGACCTGGTCATCCCGAACGACAAGATGACCTTGCGCGCGGGTGCCATCAAGCCCATGCAGACGCCGGCCTGGCAGGAGGCCCAGGACGACCTCATGCGCCATGCCGAGGCCGCCGGCATTCCGCGCGACACGCCGTACAAGCAGTTGACGGCCGAACAGAAGCACTGGGTCATCCACGGCTCGCCGAACTGGAACGGCAAGTGGAACCAGCACTGGTTCGGCGTCAAGCGCTTCTTCGAGTATCTGGAGAGCAAGGCCTACAAGATGCACATCCGTGTGCTGCTGTCCAAGTACCGCAGCTACACGCCGTGCGAGACCTGCGGCGGCGCGCGGCTGAAGACCGAGAGCCTGCTCTGGCGCCTGGGCAGCAAGGAGGATGCGGACGCCGTGCTCGAACCGGCCAAGCGTTTCATGCCCCAGGGCGTGCAGTGGTCGCGTGCGCAGCTCGAGGCGCTGCCGGGCCTGTGCCTGCACGACCTCATGCTGTTGCCGATCGAGCGGCTGCGCCGCTTCTTCGACCGGCTCTCCGCCGCCACCCAGGCCACCGACCAGGGCGAGGCCCAGGCCCTGCGCCTGCTGTTCGAGGAGATCACCACGCGGCTGCGCTACCTGTGCGACGTGGGCATTGGCTACCTCACGCTGGACCGCCAGAGCCGCACGCTGTCGGGCGGCGAGGTGCAGCGCATCAACCTCACGACCGCGCTCGGCACCTCGCTCGTCAACACGCTGTTCGTGCTCGACGAGCCCAGTATCGGCCTGCACCCGCGCGACATGCACCGCATCATCGAGGCCATGCACCGGCTGCGCGACGCGGGCAACACGCTGGTCGTCGTGGAACACGACCCGGCCGTGATGTTCGCGGCCGACCGCATGATCGACATGGGCCCCGGCCCGGGTGAGCGGGGCGGACAGATCGTGTTCGACGGCAGCACGGCGCAGCTGCGCCAGGCCGACACGCTGACCGGCCAGTACCTGGGCGGGCGCAGGCAGATCGGCATCGGCCAGCGCCGCGCTGTGGGCGACAACACGCCGCGCCTGATCCTCGAAGGTGCGCGCGAGCACAACCTGCGCGATGTCACGGTCGACATCCCGCTGCAACGCCTGGTCTGCGTGACCGGCGTCAGCGGATCGGGCAAGTCCACGCTGATCCAGGACGTGCTGGCGCCCGCGCTGGTCCGGCATTTCGGCCGGGCCACCGAGTCGCCCGGCCTGCACGACCGGCTGCTCGGTGCGGACCACCTGGCCGACGTGGTCTACGTCGACCAGTCGCCCATCGGCAAGACCGCACGCTCCAACCCGGCCAGCTACGTGGGTGCCTGGGACGCGATCCGCGCGCTGTTCGCCGACGCGCCACTCGCGCGCCAGCGCGGCTACACCGCGTCCAAGTTCAGCTTCAACAGCGGCGACGGGCGCTGCCCGACCTGTGGCGGCTCGGGCTTCGAACATGTGGAGATGCAGTTCCTGTCGGACGTCTACCTGCGCTGCCCGGACTGCGATGGCAAGCGCTACCGGCCCGAGATCCTGGAGGTGCACATCGAGCGGCGCGACGCCGCGCGCGCCAAGCTCCGGCCGCTCAGCGTGGCCGACGTGCTCGATCTGACGGTCAGCGAAGCCGTGCTCGTCTTCGAGCACGACCGTGAGGTCGTGCGTGCGCTGCAGCCGATCGTCGACGTGGGACTGGAGTACGTGAAGCTGGGCCAGCCCGTGCCCACGCTGTCGGGCGGCGAGTCGCAGCGGCTCAAGCTCGCGGGCTTTCTGGCCGAGGCCGCCAAGAGCAGCGCATCCTCGCGCCAGAGCCTGGCGCGCAAGGGCACGCTGTTCCTGTTCGACGAGCCGACCACGGGCCTGCACTTCGACGACATCGCCAAGCTCATGCGCGCGCTGCGCAAGCTGCTCGACGCCGGGCATTCGCTGGTCGTGATCGAGCACAACCTGGACGTGATCCGCGCGAGCGACTGGCTCATCGACATGGGCCCCGAGGGCGGCGACGGCGGTGGCCTCGTCGTGGCCACGGGCACGCCCGAGCAGGTGCGCGCGCATCCCACTTCGCACACGGGCGCCGCGCTGCGCGACTACGAGACCGCCATGCAGCCCGGCCAGGCGCTGGCCGTGCACGAGCCCGCGCCGCGCTATGTGGCCACGGCGCCGGCCGCCATCGAGATCGTCAATGCGAAGGAACACAACCTGAAGTCGCTGTCGGTGAAGATCCCGCGCGGCAGCTTCAACGTGGTCACGGGCGTCAGCGGCTCCGGCAAGTCCACGCTGGCCTTCGACATCCTGTTCAACGAGGGCCAGCGCCGCTACCTCGAATCGCTGAACGCCTACGCACGCAGCATCGTGCAGCCGGCCGGCCGGCCCGAGGTCGATGCGGTCTACGGCATTCCGCCGACGGTGGCGATCGAGCAGCGCCTGTCGCGTGGCGGCCGCAAGTCCACGGTGGGCACCACCACCGAGGTCTGGCACTTCCTGCGCCTGCTCTACGTCAAGCTGGGCATCCAGCACTGCGTGAACGACGACGCGCCCGTGCAGCCGCAGACGCCCGACAGCATCGCGGCGCAGCTGCTGCGCCAGTTCCGCGACCAGCATGTGGGCCTGCTCGCGCCGCTGGTCATGAACCGCAAGGGCGTCTACACCGAACTGGCGGACTGGGCGCGCCCGCGCGGCTACACGCACCTGCGCGTGGACGGCAACTTCCTGCCGACCACGGGCTTCCCGCGCATCGACCGCTTCAAGGAACACACCATCGAGCTGCCGGTCGCCAGCCTGGACGTGACGCCTGCCAACGAAGGCCGGCTGCGCGAGGCGCTGGCCCAGGCGCTCGAACACGGCAAGGGTGTGGTGCACGTGCTGAGCCAGCTCGAGGGCCTGTGCACCGCGCTGGCCGATGGCCAGCCCACGGCCCACATCGGCGAGCTGCTGGTGTTCTCGGCCAAGCGCGCCTGCCCGGTCTGCGCGACCTCGTACGCCGAGCTCGACCCGCGCCTGTTCTCCTACAACAGCAAGCACGGCTGGTGCCCCGACTGCGTGGGCACGGGCGTCAAGCTCACGAAGGAGCAGCGCGCGGTCTACGACGATTCCGTGCGCATTGATGACAACAAAGGCCGCGAGCAGACCTTCGCCGAGGCCGAGGCCGAGGACGTGGGCGAGCATGCCTGCCCCAGTTGCGCGGGCACGCGGCTCAATGCCGTGGCGCGTGCCGTGCGTTTCGACGGCCGTGCCATCACCGACATCGCCCGCATGGCGGTCGGCGATGTGCGCCGCTGGATCCAGACCCTGCGCGCGCCCGGCCACCTGCCGGCGCGCGAGGCCGGCATTGCGCGCGACCTGCTGCCCGAGATTGCGAGCCGGCTCGAGTTCCTCGAGGAGGTCGGCCTGGGCTACCTCACGCTGGACCGTGGCGCGCCCACGCTGTCGGGCGGCGAGGCCCAGCGCATCCGGCTGGCCGCGCAGCTGGGCAGCAACCTGCAGGGCGTTTGCTACATCCTGGACGAACCCACGATCGGCCTGCACGCACGCGACAACCACATCCTGCTCAACGCGCTGCACAAGCTCGGCGACAAGGGCAACACCTTGGTCGTCGTCGAGCACGACGAGGACACCATCCGCCGCGCGGACCACTTGATCGACATCGGCCCGGGCGCCGGCAAGCGGGGCGGGCGTCTCGTGGCGCAGGGCACGGCCGAGGACCTGTCGCGCGCCGACGACTCGGTCACGGGTCGCTACCTGCGCGATGCGATGCGCCATCCGTTGAAGGCCCGCCGGGAGACTGTGGGCGCCGATGCGCCGCCCGCCGTGTCGGCCGAGGCCGGCAAGGCCTCGGGGCGGCCCACTGGCGCCGCACCGGGCACCAGCTGGCTCTCCGTGCACGGCGCGCGCGAACACAACCTGCGCAACGTGGACGCAGCGCTGCCGCTCAAGCGCCTGGTCGTCGTGACCGGGGTCAGCGGCTCGGGCAAGTCCACGCTCGCGCGCGACGTGCTGCTGGCCAACGTGCAGACCGTGGTGGCGCAGAAGTCCACGCAGGCCGGCCTGGCGGCGCTCACGCTGCACGGCCCGAGCTGGACCGGCTGCGACGAGGTGCGCGGCTACGAGCCGATCGACCGCGTGCTCGAGGTGGACCAGACGCCGATCGGCAAGACGCCGCGCAGCTGCCCGGCCACCTACATCGGCTTTTGGGACACCATCCGCAAGCTGTTCGCCGAGACCTTGGAGGCCAAGGCGCGCGGCTACGGCCCCGGCCGCTTCTCGTTCAACACGGGCGAGGGGCGCTGCCCGGGCTGCGAGGGCCAGGGCATCCGCACCATCGCGATGAGCTTCCTGCCTGACGTGAAGGTGCCCTGCGAGAGCTGCCACGGCGCGCGCTTCAACCCCGAGACGCTGGCCGTGAGCTGGCGCGGCAAGAGCATCGGCGAGGTGCTGCAGATGGAGGTCGACGAGGCCGTCGAATTCTTCGGCAGCATGCCCAACATCGCCCACCCGCTGCAGCTGCTCAAGGACGTGGGCCTGGGCTACCTCACGCTGGGCCAGCCCTCGCCCACGCTGTCGGGCGGCGAGGCACAGCGCATCAAGCTCGTGACCGAGCTCAGCAAGGTGCGGGACGACGTGGGCCGGCGTGGCCAGAAGGCGCCGCACACGCTCTATGTGCTGGACGAGCCGACCGTGGGCCTGCACATGGCCGACGTCGAGAAGCTGATCCGCGTGCTGCACCGCCTGGTGGACGGTGGCCACAGCGTGGTCGTGATCGAGCACGACCTGGATCTCATCGCCGAGGCCGACTGGGTCGTGGACCTGGGCCCAGAAGGCGGCGACGGCGGTGGCACCATCGTCGGTGCGGCGCCGCCGGAGGCGCTCGTGCGCCTGGGCACGGCGACCGGGCTGGCGCTGGCGCCGGTGCTGGCGCGCTGAGGCCGGGCGCGGCCGCGCCGCCGGCCATCAGGCCGGTGGGCGGCTGAACCACTCCGTGGCGAAGTCGCGCGCGATCTGGACCAGGCGGGACTCGCCGCGCTGGGCCAGGCGCACGAGCGCGATCGGCACCTCGATGTCCATGGGCGGCGACAGCGGCAGCACCTGCAGCTGGCCCGCCGCGATGCGCTCGCGTGCGGCGGCCAGCACGCCCAGGAACACCGCATCGGAATGCACGCAGGCCGCGAGCAGCGGCTCGAGTTCCTCTGACTCCACCATGGTCGCGCGGCGCGGGTCGGCCTGCGGTCCATAGCGTTCTTGCGTCATGCGCACGACCTCGTTGGACACGGCCGTGTTCAGCGTCGGGTAGTTCAGCACGTCGAGGAAGCCCACCTGTGCCTGGCGCGTGAGCGGATGGCCGCTGCGGCAGAGCGCACCGCCGCGCAAGGCGCCCACGCGTTCCACCACGAGGTCGTCCTGTTCCGACAGCGAGCGCATGTCGATCAGCACGGCATCGATGCTGCGCTCGCGCAGCTCTCGCAGCAGCGCCGCGACGGTGCCGCGCCGGATCAGCAGGCGCACGCGCGGGTAGGCGTTCAGCACATGGCAGATGAAGTCGGGCGTGGTGGCCGCGCCCGGCCCGGCACCGAAGCCGACGCGCAGCTGGCCCTCGGGCCCGGCATCCTGGCGCACGGCCTGGTGCAGGTCGTCCAGGTCCACGAGCAGCCGCCGCGCGCGCTGCACGACCAGCGTGCCCGCTGCCGTCAGCGTGCAGCGCCGGCCCTGGCGGTCCACGAGGTGCGTGTCGAGTTCCTCCTCCAGCGACTGGATGCTCTTGCTCAGGGCCGACTGCGTGAGGTGCAGGTTCTCCGCGGCGCGGCTGAACGATCCCGTCGAGGCCAGTTCGATCAGGTGGGCGAGCTTGCGGGTTTCCATGAGGGCAGGGAATACGGAACTGGAAAACTTCTCGTTGGACGCCACCG
>DATKFT010000962.1:0-4068 GCA_035544335.1 Pseudorhodoferax sp. | reverse complement strand
GCCACGCCGTGCTGCTCAGCGAGCCAGAGCACCTGGCGGTAGATGAAGGCCCGCTTGGCCGGGATCTCTGCGGGCCCGCGCAGGCCGTGCGCACGCAGCACGGCGCCCAGCAGCACGGGCCGGTAGTGCACCTGGTGGCTCAGGCCCTGCATGGCGGTCGGCAGTGTCTCGAACGCGAGGTAGGCGTAGGGCGACAGGAAGTCGAAGTAGAAGTCGATCTGTTTCATGGCCGCTGTGCCCTGCCTGCGGTGGTGAAGATCTGCCCCGACGCCGCTCGGCACGCCGCGCCGGTGCTCATGCCACGGCCTGGCGCGCGCGCTCCAGCACGCGCACCCACACGGCCCGTCGCCCCGCATCGTCCATGCCCGACCAGGCCGCGATCTCGTCGAGCCGGCGCAGACAGCCCTCGCACAGGCCGTCCGCATCCATGCGGCAGACCGAAACACAGGGCGAGCCCACGTCGCCCGCGCTGGCCAAGGCGCGCGGTGCGCGTCGCAACAGTGTCTGCGCTGGCGTCATGGCGCTTCCTGCACCACGTCGGCCACGGGCGCGCCGGTCAAGGCCTCCAGGTCCTGCGGCCGCAGCTTGAACACGCCGTGCGGATGGCCGGCCGCGGCCCAGATCTCCTCGAAGCGGAACAGCTCGCGGTCGATCAAGGTGACCGGCGGCGTGGCATGCGCAAGCGGCGCCACGCCGCCGATGGAAAAGCCGGTCCGGCTCTTGACGAACTCGGCGTCGGCGCGGCCGGTCTTTCCCACCAGCGCCTCGACCTTCTTCTCGTCCACACGCCGGTCGCCCGAGGTCACGACCAGCACGGCCGCGTCGTCGCTCTTGCGCCGGAAGATGATGCTCTTGGCGATCTGCCCGACCGCGATGCCCAGCGCATCGGCCGCCTGTTGGGCCGTGCGCGCGGCATCGTCCAGCATCTGCGGCGCATGCGGGTGCGCCTTGTCCTGCAGGGCCCGCGCCACGCGCTGCACGCCTTCGGGCAGCGCGCTCAATTCAGCTCCACACACGGCCGTCCTCCTCAGCTCGACGCACGCTTGACCAGGAACAGGCTGGCGCCCATGGCCATCAGCACGCCGCCGAACACGCGGTTCTGCGACCGCCGCGCCCGCGCGCTGCGCAGCAGGCCCTGCAGCCGCGAAGCCAGCCAGGCGTAGCCATGCATGACCACCATGTCGACCGTGATGGTGGTGGCCAGCAGCACCAGCAGCTGCAGCCACAGCGGCCGCGCCGGGTCGATGAACTGCGGCAGCACGGCGACCATGAACACGATGCCCTTGGGGTTGGTCATGTTGGTCAGCGCGCCGCGCAGCACGCGCTGGCGCACCGACAGCCGGCCCTCGCCCGCAGGCAGGTCGGACCCGGCCGCATCGCCCTGCACCGGTGCGCGCCACTGGCGCCAGCCCAGCCACAGCAGGTAGAGCGCGCCCAGCACCTTCACGACCGTGAACGCCAGGGCCGAGGCCATCAGCACCGCGCCGATGCCGGCGCCGGCCACGAGCAGCACCACAGCCAGCCCGATCTGCAGGCCCACGATGGTCGCCGTGGTGCTGCGCACGCCGTACGACAGGCCGTGGCTCATGCTCAGCACGGCGCCGGAACCCGGCGACAGCGCGATGACCCAGGCGGCCACGCAGTAGGCCAGCCAGACATGCAGATCCATCTCAGTTCTCCATGGCGCTGCGCAACGCGCGCATCGCACGAAACCGGCCCGCAAGCGGCAGTTCAGAAGGCCGCGGAGCAGGCCATGCCAACAGACGCTTTGGCCCGGGCTCTGCCCGGCCGCAGGCGTCGCCCCTTGAGGGGGATGGGATGGCTACACGCAGTGAGCCAGCCAAACGGGGTGGCTTCATCTCAGTTCGCGCGCTTGGTGCGGATGGCCTTGGACACGCGCGAATGCGGCTCGCGGCCCAGCGCCTGGCTGATGTAGACGCCTGCGTCGATGAGCTTGTCCAGGTCGATGCCGGTCTCAATGCCCATGCCGTGCAGCATGTAGACCACGTCCTCGGTCGCCACGTTGCCGGTCGCGCCCTTGGCATAGGGACAGCCGCCCAGACCGGCCACCGAGGACTGGAAGTTCCACACGCCCAGCTCCAGGCTGGCCAGCGTGTTCGACAGGGCCTGGCCGTAGGTGTCGTGGAAGTGGCCCGAGATGGCGTCGACGCCGAAGTGCGCGAGCGTCGCCTCGATGGCACGCTGCACCTTGACCGGCGTGCCCACGCCGATGGTGTCGGCCACGTCCACGCGCTGCACGCCGATGCCCTTCATGAGAGCGGCCAGGTAACCCACCTTCTCGGGTGCGATCTCGCCCTCGTAGGGGCAGCCCACCGTGCACGACATGGCGCCGCGCACCGCGATGCCCCGGGCCAGCGCGGCATCTACCACGGGCGCGAAGCGTTCGATGCTCTCGGCGATCGAGCAGTTGATGTTCTTCTGGCTGAAGGCCTCGCTGGCGGCGCCGAACACCACGATCTCGTCGGGCCATTCGGCGCGCGGCGCGGCGATGGCGGCCTCGAAGCCCTTCATGTTGGGCGTCAGCACCGAGTAGCGCACGCCGTCCAGGCGCCGGATGCCGTGCATGACCTCGGCGTTGTCGGCCATCTGCGGCACCCACTTGGGGCTCACGAAGCTCGTGACCTCGATCTCGCGCAGGCCGGCTTCCTGGAGGCGGTGCACGAGGCCGATCTTGGCCTCGGCCGGCACCGGCTGCTTCTCGTTCTGCAGGCCGTCACGGGGGCCGACGTCGACGATCTTCACGCGGGTGGGGAGCTTCATGGTCAGTCTCTTGGGTTGCTGCGGGCGAGCCCGTAAGCGTAGCGCATCGCGCGGCACAGCGTCGGCCACAGGGGTAGCGGATCGTGCCAGCGCCGTGCCGACGCGACCGCGCGGCATGACATCACGGGGTCATGTCGGCTCCCTACAGTGCCGGGTTTTTGCAACCAGGAATCCCCTGTTGATGACGATGAAGAAGACCCGGCTGGCAGCTCTGTTCTCGACGGTCGCCCTGCTGGCCGCCTGCGGCGGCAGCGACGATGCCCCTGCTGCGCCCCCCACATCGGCGCCTGCGCCCTCCCCTGCACCCGAAGGTCCCTCCGAACCGCAGCCCCAGGTGCTGCTCGACCAGAGCTTCGCAGGCCTCAGCGCACTGCCCGCCGGCTGGACCCTGCCGCGCAACAACCAGGGCAGCGTGTCCGTGGCCGACGGCACCCTGCTCATCGACGGCCGGGCCCACAGTTCGCTGATGACGGCCGTGATGCTGCCGGCGCGGTTCGAGCAGCTCTCGAACTACCGCATCGACGTGGTCTTCACCTTCAGCCAGCCCAACAACACGAGCCGCTGGGGCAGCGTGATGTACCGTGCCGGGCTCGCCAGCGCCACGGTTGCGCACGAGCCCTACTACCAGTTCGCGATCCGCCAGGCCGCGACCGCCGCGAACGGCACGGAGTTCGCGCTGCGCAAGAACAACGGCTGGAACGTGCAGGGCACCAAGGCGTTCAGCGAGAACATCGACCCGAACAAGACCTACACCGCCACCGTGGTCGTGCATGGCAAGCGCGTGCGCCAATACCTCAACAACGTGCTCACGCACGACATGGACCTGGATGAGGCCATGGCCAAGGGCGGCATCGGCCTGCAGACGACGGGCATGGTCATGCGCGTGCACAGCGTCAAGGTGACCGAGCAGCTCAAGGCGCTGCCGGACATCGGCAAGATCGTCGCCGTGCAGGACAGCGGCACCCGGGCCGCCATGGCGCCCACGCTGGTCCAGGCCATGGCGGCCGGCACCGACCTGGCAGCCAGCGGCGCCAGCAACGCGCTGTACACGCTGGACGCCACGCTGAACCTGCACGCCGCCAACGGCGAAGGCCTGGGCTCGCTCGCCCAGTACCTGGCGCAGACCGGCCGCGCCACGATCCCGGTGCTGCGCATCGCCGACCGTGCGACGCTGAGCGCCCTCGCCGCGGCCCAGCAGGACCTGGACCTCGGCGACCTGACGCTGCTGTCCGACCAGGTCGAGCTGCTGGCCGCAGCGCGCAGCGCGCTGCCGGCCGTTCGCACGGC
>DATKFT010000961.1:0-2082 GCA_035544335.1 Pseudorhodoferax sp. | reverse complement strand
CGCCGACGGCTACACGCTGCTGTTCGCACTGGACACGACCTTCACCGTAAACCCCTCGCTGTACGAGAAGATGCCCTTCGATCCGGTCAAGGACTTCAAGATCATCGGCGTGCCCGTGACCTACAGCCAGATGCTGGGCGTGGGCCCCAGCATCCAGGCCGACACGCTCGCGGACTTCGTCCAGCTGGCCCGGTCCAAGAACCTGAGCTACGCCTCCGGCGGCAATGGCTCGCCGAGCCACCTGACCATGGCCGCCTTCCTCGCATCGGCGGGCCTGGACCTCGTGCACGTGCCCTACAAGGGCACGGGTGCCTCGGTCGTCGACGTGATCGGCGGCCAGGTCGACAGCCTGTTCGCGGTCACGAGCGGCATCTGGCCCCAGGTCAAGGCCGGCAAGCTCAAGGCGCTGGCGATCTCCGGTCCACAGCGCTCCGCCGCCGCACCCGACGTGCCGACCGTGGCCGAGCAGGGCTACCCGGGCTTCAACGCCAGCTTCGCCTACGTGCTGGCCGCGCCGGCCGGCACGCCCGACAGCGTCGTGCAGCTGCTGGCCCGGGAACTGGACGAGGCCATGAAGGCGCCCCGGGTCGCCGAGCTCAACCGCATCGCCGACTACCAGCCGATCCACAAGACGCTGGGCGCGGCGGCCGACTGGCTGGGCAGCACGCGCGCGAGCTGGAGCAGCGTGATCACCAAGGCCAGGATCACGGCGAACTGAGTGGGCGCCGCATCGGCCCGTCCGGTGTGGCAGGCCGGTACCCTGGCGGGTGCCGGCCTGCGTGCAAGGTCCACGTCAATGCAGCGGCAGCAGGCGCTGGGCCAGGATGCCCAGCGCGCCCGCGGTCGCCAGCCCCAGCAGCAGCGGGCGCGGCGAGCGCTGGCGCAGCAGGGCCGACAGGCGGCCCGAGGCTGTGAATCCCAGCAGCATCCACGGCGCCAGCAAGACAGCCAGCTGCAGTTCGTGCCAACCCATGCGGCCGATGGCCGCCAGCGTGGCCAGCGACACCGCCGAGCCCGCGAAGAAGATGCAGCCCAGGGTGGCGCGCAGCACCTCGGCACGCTGGCGCTGCAGCGCGATCGCGAACGGCGGCGCGCCGGCCGAGGTGATGGTTCCCATGACGCCCGAGGCGATGCCGGCCACCAGCACGTTGCGCCGGTTCGGTTCCACGCGCCAGCCGCCCACGCTGAGCGCCACGGCCGCCAGGATCAGCAGCGCGAACAGCAGCGCCAGCGTGTCGGCCGACAGCAGGGCCAGGCACCAGGCCGCACCGGCCGTGCCCGCGACGCGGCCGACCAGCCCCGTGCCGGCCTGGCCCCAGTCGATGGCCTGGCGCTCGCGCAGCGCCGCCATCAGCGACAGCGGACAGGCCAGCGTGATCAGCGGGCCCGGCACCAGCTCGGGAAAGAACAGCGCGGCCAGCGGCGCGCTGAACATTGCAAAGCCCAGGCCGCCCACGCCCTGCAGGCAGGCGCCGACCAGGACCATGGCGGCCATGCCCAGGTAGCGCGCCAGCGCCAGGCCCTCGGGCCACCAGGCGGGATCCATCACCAGGACACGGCGATGTCGCCGTTCACGAAGGTCTGGCAGGCCATGCGGTAGCCGGCCGCCAGCTGCTCGTCCGACAGATGCTTGCGCTCCTTGGGCTTGACCGCGTCCGTGTGGGCCAGGCCCTGCTCGATGCGGCACTTGCAGGTGCCGCACAGGCCGCCGCCGCACTTGAACGGGATGCCGCCCTTCTCGCGCAGCGACACGCGCAGCAGGTTGCTGTTGCGCGGCGCGCTGACCACCTTGCGGTCGGTCGGCACGAAGGTGATCTGCACCACGGCGGCGGCCGGCTCCTGCGGCACGGCCGGGGCCAGCGCGCGCGGCTGCAGCTGCGTGTCCGTGCTGCCGAAGCTGCACAGCGCGCGCAGCTCGGCGCGCGCCGCGTCGAGGTCGCCGAACTTCTCGAGGAACTTGGACGGCACCAGGTTCACGCTCGGCGGCTCGGTCTCGTCGACCACGCGCACGCGCGTGGGCTGCTCCAGCTCGGCGATCACGAACTGGGCCCGCACGCGTCCGCAGAACACATAGTCGTAGGC
>DATKFT010000960.1:0-2635 GCA_035544335.1 Pseudorhodoferax sp. | reverse complement strand
AGCTGTCCTGCTGATGAAAAGTATATTGATTCATCCAGCCAAGGCTCTGGTAAGGTTTCCCTTTAAAAACATAGCCTGTTTTATTCCATACCTGAAATCTTGAAATATCGAAGCCTACGCCGCGGGGTGGGACGTGGTGTGGAGCAACTATGTCACCGACCAGGGCGGCGTCGGAAACAACGGACCGCTCGATGCCCTGGCCTCGCCACGTGGCCAGGGGTGGAAGTCCAGTCACTTCTTCAGCTTCCGGCATGCCTTGTTCCGCGCAGTCCCGGCCCACTACCTGCAGGACGAGGAGGGCCGCTGGCTGCGGGCCGCCTGCGATCTGGCCATCGCGTATCCGGTGCTCGACCAGACCCGGCGCTATCTGCACATTCCGCGCAACGCCTACCGCTACACCAGCTCCAACCCGGAGTCGCACCACAACCGGGATGCCCAGGCGAAGGGGCTCAATTCGCGCGAACAGCAGGCGTCGGCACAGGTCGTGCTGCGCAAGCCGCCGTTGTCGTGCACGCGCTTTCCCTCCGAGGCGCCGGCGGTGCAGCATGGCGCCATGTCCACCAGTGTGGCGCTGCTCAACGCCAAGCTGGATCGCCTGCAGCTCCAGCTGCACCGTCTGGCACAGGACGTGCAGCAGGCGCCCCTGACCCAGATCGCCGTGCAGCACCTGGTGCAGGCCGAGCATGTGCCGGCGGCCTGGCTCGGTGCAGTAGGCGGTTGGGCGCTCGATGCCGGCTTGCTGTACCACCTGTGCGGTGTACTGGACCGCTATCCGTCCGCGCGCGTGCTGGAGTTCGGCTCGGGCCGCGGCTCCAAGGTGTTGGCACGCTTGTGTGCCAACCGCGGCGCCTCGCTGGTGTCGGTGGAGCACGATCCGCAGTGGTACGCCGAGACCAGCCAGGAACTGCAGCGGCGCGGCCTCACGGAGCATGCATCCGTGCGCCTGGCACCGCTGGTCGATGTCGAGGTGTATGGCATACCGGGCAAGTTCTACGACTTGTCATGGCTTAGCCCCGAGGACCGGTTCGACATCGTCATCGTCGACGGCCCGCCCGCGCTGACCTGCACCCTGGCGCGGCTACCGGCGTTGCCGGGCATCGCGGCGCACCTGTCGACCAAGGGATTCCATCTGTATCTAGACGACTACGAGCGCGCCAAGGAACGCAAGATCGTTGAGATGTGGCGCAAGATCGCCCCGGAGTTGCACTACGAAGCACTGGTGTTCGGCAAGGGCGTCTGCGAGGTCGTGGGGCAGGGCTGAAGGACCGCCCGGGAGGCCACGGCCGGCCAGGCCGCGACCCAGCGCGCCAGCTGTTCGGCCGGAGCACCCGCGGCGCAAGGCAGCCCCAGCACACGGGCGGCCGACTGCAACGCTCGGGCCGGAATGGCCAGGTCCAGGGCTTGCGCACCGTTTTGCTTGGACAGCTTCTCGCCATTGGCATCCAGCACCAGCGGCGTGTGCAAAAAGCGCGGCGCAGGCAACCCCAGTGCGCGCTGTAGCAAGATCTGGCGCGGTGTGTTGTCCGCCAGGTCCTCACCGCGCACCACGTCCGTGATGCCCTGGTCGGCATCGTCCACCACCACGGCCAACTGGTAGGCCCACAGGCCATCGGCGCGGCGCAGCACGAAGTCCCCCACGGCCGTGGCCACGTCCTGCTGCTGCGGGCCAAGCCGGCGGTCATGCCAGGCCACGGGCGCGGCGCGGTCCGTGCGCAGGCGCCAGGCGCGCGGCGGGCGGCCGTGCAGGCCGTTGCGGCAGGTGCCGGGGTAGACCAGCTCGCCGTGGCGCTGTGCGACCAGGCCCTGCGCCTGTTGCGCGGCGGCGATCTCGCTGCGCGAGCACGCGCAGGGATAGGCGTGGCCAGCGGCCACCAGACGGTCCAGCGCCTGCTGGTAGAGCGGACTGCGGCGCGACTGCCAGGTGGGTGCTTCGTCGGGCAGCAGCTGGCAGGCGGCGAGCTGGGACAGGATCAGCGCGTCCGTGCCCGGCGGGCAGCGCGGCACATCGACATCTTCGATGCGCACCAGCCAGCGGCCGCCGTGGGCGCGGGCGTCCAGCCAGCTGGCCAGTGCTGCCACCAGAGAACCTGCGTGCAGCGGGCCGGTGGGCGAGGGCGCGAAGCGGCCGGTGTAGGGGCGGCGTGCGCCGTCGGCCAGGTCTTCAGGAGGCTGGGCGGCGCTCACGCCATGGACAGTGCGAGTTCGAGCCCGGAAACGAAGGCGTCCTCGACCCGGTGGCCCAGGCACCAGTCGCCGGCGAGGCCGATGCGCAACGCGTCGTCCCAGACATGGCTGGCGCCCAGCGGCACCAGGGTCTGCGCCTGGTGCCAGGCATGCGTTGCGGCAAAGGCCGGTTCGGCACGGATGCCGGTGACTTCGGCGAAGGCCTTGCCCAGCTTGGCCTGCACGCGCGCGGGATCGTCCTGCAGGTGTTCGGCCGACCAGGCCGTGGAGGCCTGGACGGTCCAGCGTTCGATCGCGCCGCGGCCGGGCTTGGAGTTCTCGCGCGCGAGCCAGGCGATGCGGTGGTGCGTGCTGCGCGCCGCGTTCCACTGCGGCCCCAGGTGGGCCAGGCCAGCCTGCTGCGCCTGCGGGAAGGCCAGCAGCAGAGTCCAGCACGGGCCCACGCTGACCG
>DATKFT010000959.1:0-3230 GCA_035544335.1 Pseudorhodoferax sp. | reverse complement strand
AGGCATCGCGCGCCGCGAGCCGCGCGGCCGCGCCATCGGGCGAGCTGAAGACCACCGTGCGCCCTTGCACGGCCAGCAGCGCATCGGCCTGCGCGAGCCGCGAGGGCAGCAGGAAGAACGCGTCGGGCAGGTGCGCGCGCTCGTAGTCGAGGCTGGGGCCCACGTCGATGAGGTCCACCGTGCCCGAGGCCTGCAGCGCGCGCAGGGCCGCGGCGTCGATGCCGCCCTCCGCGGCCGTGGGCACAGGCGCCGCCGGTGCGGGCGCCTCGGCCGGTGCATCCGGCAGCGCTCCGTCCAGCACATAGACCTCGGCCTGGTTGAGCTGCGTGAGCCAGAACGCGGTGATGGCCGCGCGCAGGCCGTGCGCGTCGTCCACGAGCACCACACGCGCGCCGCGCGTGCCGACCAGGTTCTCGAAGTGCATCAAGACCTGGCCGCCCGCCACATGGCGCAGGCCGGGGAACGCGGGCCCGGCCGGCGCCTCGGGCGGGCGCACGTCGAACAGGTACAGCGTGCGCGCGCCGTCGGCCTGCAGCCGCGCCAGGCCGTCCGCACCGATGCGCCGCAGGCCGTGGCGTGCCACGAGCGTGTCGGCCAGGCTGCGCAGCACCTCGGGCGCGGCGGCCGGCAGCGCGTCGCCGGCGTCCTCGGGCCTGGCGTTCTGCACCACGGGCGCGCCGCGCAGGCCCCAGGCCATCACGCCGTCTTCGACGAACACCGCCTTGTCCGTGAGGCCCAGGTGGCGCAGCGTGGTCGTGCCGATGATGCCGCGCGTGCGGCTGAAGCAGTTGATGGCCCACAGGTGCTCGCTGTCTTGGCCCTGGCCGTCGTAGCGGCGCAACGCAAGCTCGGTGCCCGGGTGGTTGCGCGCACCCGCGATCGACAGGAAGGCGTACTCGTTGCGCGGCCGCGCATCGATCACGGTGGTGGGCCGGCCCGCGCGCCGGCGCGCGTCCAGCGCGTCCAGCGCCAGCACGGGCGTGCCGTAGTGCTGGCGCACGCGGTCGCCGAAGGCCTTGACCAGGGTGTTGTTGCCGTCGACGAGCGGCAGGCCCTGCGCGGCCCAGGCCGCCACGCCGCCGGCGAGCCGGCGCACGTCGCCATAGCCCAGGCGGGCCAGCACGGCGGCCGCGCGCGCGGCCGGGCCGTCGGGCGCGTCGTCCTCGTCGTAGACGACGACGGGCACGCTGCGGCGCGGCACGAAGGCGCCGATCTGCAGCTCCAGCGTGCTGAGCGGCGCATGCCGCGCGAGGTTGGGATGGGCACGGTTGGCCTGGCGGGCCTCGCGCACGTCGAGCAGCGCGAGCTCCCCGTCGCCGAGCAGCAGCGCGTGCAGCGCTTCAGGGGTCAGTCCCATCGTGCGGTCTCCAGCGCGTGCTCAGTTGGCCTCGATGCCGGCCTGCTTCACGACGGCCGTCCACTTCACGGTCTCGGACTGGATGAAGCGGCCGAACTCCTCGGGCGAGTTGCCCACCGTGAATGCGCCGATGTCGTCGTAGCGCTTCTTGAAGGCCGGCGCCTGCACGATGTCGTGCAGCTCGCGCGCGAGGCGGTCCACCACGGGGCGCGGCGTGCCGCTGCGCACGACCACGCCGTACCAGGATGTGACCTCGAAGCCCGGAAAGCCCGCCTCGGCCGTGGTCGGCACGTCGGGCAGCCAGGGTGCGCGCGTCTTGTAGGCCACCGCGAGCGGCTTGAGCTTGCCGCCCTGGATGTGGGGGATCGCCGTGATGACCTCGTTGAAGATGAACTGGGTCTGGCCGGCCAGCAGGTCGTTGATGGCCGGCGCGCTGCCCTGGTAGGGAATGGCCGTGAAGTCCGCGCCGGTCTGGCTGCGCAGCAGTTCGCCGGCCAGGTGCGAATAGGCGCCCACGCTCACGCCGTAGTTGACCTTGCCCGGGTTCTTCTTCGAATAGGCGATCAGGTCCTTGGTGCTGTCGATGGGCAGCGAGGGGTTGACCAGCAGCACCTGCGGCGTCAGCACCAGCAGCGAGACCGGCGCGAAGTCGCGCGCGAGGTCGTAGCTGAGGTTCTTGAACAGGGCCGGCTGCACCGTGAGGTTGGAGGCCGGTGCCAGCAGCAGCGTGTAACCGTCGGCCGGCTGGCGCGCGACATGGTCGAAGCCGATGTTGCCGGCCGCGCCGCTGCGGTTCTCCACGACCACCGATTGCTTGAGGCGCAGCTGCAGCTGCTCGGCCACTTCGCGCGCGATCTTGTCGGCGATGCCGCCGGCCGGGTACGGCACGACCACGCGCAGCGGCTTGGACGGATAGTCGTCGGCCGCGAAGGCCTGGGTGCCGAGCAAGGGTGCGGCCACGGCCAGCGCGAGCAGCAATGCGCGCCGGGCGGCGCGGCGGGAAGAACGGAAGGACTGCATGGGGTGGCCCTGTGCGCCAACGCGGCGCAAAGCGCTGGAATCTAGGGATTTGCGGGGCCGCCGTGAATGACGGCTTTCGCATATCGACATGCGCAAACAACGCATGGCGCGGCGCCACGCGTCCTTAGGATCGGCGGCTTTCCAAGCCGCTTGCGCATGTCCTCCGCCCCTCCCCTCCCCGCCCCGGCGCCCGCGCGGCCACGTCCCGCTGCGCGCGCCGTCTGGTGGCGCCGCTGGGAGGTGCCCACCGTGCTGCTGTGCCTGCTGTTCTACCCGGCCTGGGCCGCGCTGCTGTGGTGGCACGCGGCGCTGCCAGGGTGGCTGCTGTTCCTCGTGGGCGGCTACCTCGCGCAGCTGCACTTCTCGCTGCAGCACGAAAGCATCCACGCCATGCGCGGCCTGCCGCGCTGGCTGCGCACGGCGCTGGTCTGGCCGCCCGTCAATCTGTGGCTGCCCTACCCGCTGTACCACCGCAGCCACAGCCAGCACCACGTGAACTTCCACCTCACGCACCCGCGCAAGGACACCGAGAGCGCCTACCACTCCGCGCCCACCTGGGCCAGCTACAGCCCGTTCTGGCGGCGCGTCTACCTCGTCAACCAGACCCTGGCCTTCCGCGTGCTGCTGGGCCCTGTGCTGCGCCTGGTCAAGCTCGTGCGCGTGGAAGGCGGCAAGCTGCTGGCCGGCGATGTCTCGCACGTGGGCATCTGGGCCGTGCACGCGCTGAGCGTGGCGCCCGTGCTGTACTTCGTGACCCAGGTGTGCGGCATGGGCTTCGGCGAGTACCTGTTGGTCTTCGTCTACCCCGGCATGATGCTGGGCGCGTTGCGCACCTTCACCGAGCACCGCTGGA
>DATKFT010000958.1:0-17850 GCA_035544335.1 Pseudorhodoferax sp. | reverse complement strand
ACGCGACGCTTATCTGGCCGGCAGCGAAGGCGTGGACCTGGACGCGCTGCAGACGCAGGTGGAGGCCTTCGACGCCTGGAACTGGGAGCAGCGCGTGACGGAGACACTCCAACGCCTGCACCTGGACGCCACAGCCCGCGTCGGCGACCTGTCGGGTGGCACGCGCAAGCGTGTGGCGCTGGCACAAGCACTGGTCGCACGTCCTGACGTGTTGTTCCTCGACGAACCGACCAACCACCTGGACCTGGACTCCATCGCCTGGCTGGAAGAGCTGCTGATCGATTTCAAGGGCAGCATCGTGACCATCACGCACGACCGCAGTTTCCTGGACCGCGTGGCCACGCGCATCGTCGAACTCGACCGCGGCCAGCTGCTTTCCTACCCTGGCAACTTCGCCACTTACCAGCGCGACAAGGAAGCACAGCAGGCGCAGGAGGCCGTCATCAATGCCAAGGCCGACAAGCTGCTCGCCCAGGAGGAGATCTGGGTGCGCAAGGGCGTCGAAGCACGCCGCACGCGCAGCCAAAGTCGCATCGGCCGCCTGGAGGCGCTGCGTGCGACACGCGCAGCGCGGCGCGACGCCGTGGGCCGCGTGCGCATGGATCTCGCCACCGGACAGAGCAGCGGCAAGATCGTCGCCGAGCTGGCAGACGTGGGTCTTTCGTTCGGCGAACGGCGCATCGTCGAAGGCTTTTCCGCCACCATCCTGCGCGGCGACAAGGTGGGTCTGCTGGGCGCCAACGGCGCCGGAAAGACCACGCTGCTCAAGCTGATCCTGGGCGCGCTGGAACCCGACAGCGGCACCGTGCGCCGCGGCAGCAACCTCGAAGTGGCCTACTTCGACCAAATGCGCAACGCGCTCGACCTGGACGCCACGCTGGAAGACTTCATCAGCCCTGGCAGCGAGTGGATCGAGATCGGCAACCAGCGCAAGCACGTCAAGAGCTACCTGGGCGACTTCCTGTTCTCGCCGGCCCGCGCGAACTCGCCCGTGCGCTCGCTTTCCGGCGGCGAACGCAACCGCCTGCTGCTGGCACGGCTGTTCGCACGCCCCGCCAACGTGCTGGTGCTCGACGAGCCGACCAACGACTTGGACATCGACACGCTGGAGTTGCTCGAGGAGCTGCTGCAGGAATACACCGGTACGGTGTTCCTGGTCAGCCACGACCGCGCCTTCGTCGACAACGTGGTCACCAGCATCATCGCGCACGAGCCCACCCCCCAGCAGCCCGCGCGCTGGCGCGAGTACGAAGGCTCGGTGCAGGACTGGCTCGACCAGTCGCGCCGGGTGCGCGCACACGAAGCGGCCAGTGCCGCGCCACCGGCGCCAGCGGCGGCGCCCAAGCCGAACACGCCGCCTGCGGCTGCGCCGGCGCGCCGCAAGCTCAGCTACAAGGAGCAGCGCGAGCTGGAGGCCCTGCCCGCCCGCATCGCGGCATTGGAGGCCGAGCAGCAGCAGATCAACGTCGAACTCGACGGCGGCGCCCTGTACGCCACCAACGGCACGCGCGCTGCCGAACTGGCGCAACGCCACAGCGCGCTGGACGAAGAACTGCTGGCCGCGATGGAGCGCTGGGAAGCACTCGAGCAAGCGGGCTGACCCCGACAGCGCCGCGGGGGCGGCGCCTACAGACGCAGCGCAGGGCGATGGGTACCGTCATGGCGCCATGCCCCAGCCCCCCCGATGCCTCCTGGACCGCCACCGCTGGCTCCCGGCGCTGCGGTTGCTCGTGGCGCTGCTGGCGCTGTGGCTGGCGGGTTGCGCCAACCTGCCGGCGAACGTGGACCGCGCGCCCTCCAGCGCGCTGGCGCAGCCAGAAACCACCCGCCTGGGCCACAGCATCGCCGAGCACCTTGCCCAAACCGGCCAGCGCCATGCGTCGGGATTCCGGTTGCTCGGCGCCACCGAAGCGGCCTACAGCAGCCGGCTCAGCCTGATCGATGCGGCCGACAAGACGCTCGACCTGCAGTACTACGCCATCCTGGCCGATCCCAGCACCGACCTGCTGCTTCAACGCCTGCGCGATGCCGCAGCGCGCGGCGTGCGCGTGCGCATCCTGCTGGACGACTTCAACACCACGGGCGCCAACGCTGATGTGCTGCGGCTGGCCTTCGTGCCCCATATCGAGGTCCGCCTGTACAACCCCCTGCCCGGTTCGCGCAGCTCTCTGGTCGGCCGCATGCTGGGCTCGCTGGGCCGCATCGAGCAGGCCCAACGGCGCATGCACAACAAGATCTTCATCGCCGACAACACGCTGGGCATCACAGGCGGACGCAATCTGGGCGACGCCTACTTCGGCCAGGGGCAGGACAGCAACTTCATCGACCTCGATGTGCTGGCAGCGGGCCGCGTCGTGCGCGCCATGTCGGCCAGCTTCGACGCCTACTGGAACAACCCGCTGGCCTATCCCGTGCAAACCCTGCTGACGCCCGATGAGCTCGACGCGCTCCAGGCGCCCCAGGCCCCGCCCGATGCTCCCCAGCCCCCACCCAACGCTGCGCCGCTGGACCTGTCTCCCGCCCGGCTGACCTGGGCCCCGGCCTTGCTGCTCGTCGACAAGGCCGACAAGCTCGCCGCCGAGCAGGAAGGCGCAGAAGACACCGTGGTCGACGGCCTGCTGCGCCTCATGGCGGCGGCGCACGAAGACCTGCTCATCGTGTCCCCCTATTTCGTGCCGGGCGACGCCATGATGGATGTGTTCGCGCGGCTGCGCCACCAGGGCGTGCGCGTGCGCGTGCTGACCAATTCGCTGGCCGCCACCGATGCGCCACTGGCCCATGTGGGCTACACGCGCTACCGCAAGCGCCTGCTGGAGATGGGCGTGGAACTCTACGAGATGCGGGCCGAGCCCGGCCCCGGTGGCGCGGCCCTGGGCAGCGGATCGGCCGGCATGGCCCGCGCGACGCGCCAACCGTCTGCCGCCGGCAGCGTCGGCACCTCGCGCGCGAGCCTGCACGCCAAGACCCTGGTGCTCGACCACAGCCTGCTCGTGGTCGGCTCGATGAACCTGGACCTGCGCTCGCAGCTGCAGAACAGCGAGATCGCGCTGCTGATCCGCAGCGCCACGCTGTCACGCCAGGCCGAAGAGATCACACGGCCGGTGCTCGAGCAGGATGCCTACCGCATGGCGCTCGAAGACGGCCAGATCGCCTGGTACCCACCGGACGGCCCGCCCGTGCGCACGCGCCTCGAGCCCGATGCAGGCGTGGGGCTGCAGCTGCTGCTCCAGCTCATCGGTCCGCTCGCGCCGGACGAGATGCTCTGACTAGATCCGGTGGTGCAGCCGGTCGGTCGCGCTGCCCAGCTTGGCCAGCAGCGCTGGAGCGATCTGGTTCAGGGGCAGCACCTCGTCCACCGCACCGTGGGCGATCGCCTCCTTGGGCATGCCGAACACCACGCAGCTGGCCTCGTCCTGTGCGTAGTTGTAGCTGCCTTTGTCACGCATCTCGCGCATGGCGCGCGCGCCATCGTTGCCCATGCCCGTCAGCATGATGCCGTAGGCGTTGCGGCCCACCAGTTGCGCCGCCGACAGGAACAGCACCTCGACGGAAGGCCTGTGCCGGTTCACGGGCGGCGCGTCCTCCACCACCGCCATGTAGTTGGCGCCGCTGCGTTCGATCCGGAACTGCCGCCCACCCGGTGCGATGTAGGCATGGCCCGGCAGGATACGTTCGCCATGCTGCGCCTCCTTCACGGTGATGCGGCACAGCCCATCCAGCCGCGCTGCAAAGCTGGTCGTGAAACCCGGCGGCATGTGCTGCGTGATCACGATGGCCGGCGCGTCGGCCGGCATCGCCACGAGAATCTCGCGGATCGCCTCGGTGCCCCCGGTCGAGGCCCCGATGCAGATCAGCTTCTCCGTCGACACGCGGCCCAGCAGCCCGCTGCGCGGCGCGGCCGGGGCCGGCGCCGGGGCGGCTCCCGTCGTGGCACCTCCCGCCGCAGGCGCCGGCAAGGGCTTGCGGAACTTCGCCACCGAGGCCACGCGCACCTTGTCGACGATCTCGCTGGCCAGCTCCTGCAGGCCGGAGGCCAGGCCGATGCGCGGCTTGGCCACGAAGTCGACCGCCCCGAGTTCCAGCGCACGCAGCGTCACCTCGGCGCCTTGGGCGGTCAGCGTGGACACCATCACCACCGGCATCGGCCGCAGGCGCATGAGCCGGCCCAGGAAGTCGATGCCATCCATGCGCGGCATCTCCACGTCGAGCGTCACCACATCGGGGTTCAACTCGCGGATCATTTCGCGCGCCACCAGCGGATCGTTGGCGGCCCCCACGCAGGTCATGTCGGGCTGCCGGTTGATGATTTCCGCCAGCAGGCTGCGGACCAGCGCCGAATCGTCGACCACCAGAACACGGATCTTGGCCATTCTCGAAACTCTTCAGAACAGATCGACGGACCCGCCGGCGTTGGATTTGGCCACGGTGGCGGCATTGCCGTTCTTCTCGTGGATCTCGATCTGCTCGGGGTGCGCATGGGCCAGCCGCTTGACCATGGCCTTGCCGGTGGCCGGAAAGAAGCAGACCTTGCGTGGGTAGATGTCCAGCACGTCCTGCGACAGCAGCGGAATGCGCTCCGTCTGCAGGTAGTCCACCACGAACTTGGTGTTGCGCTCACCCACGTTCATGGTCGTGAAGTTGGCCATCACCTGCGCACCGCCAAACACCTTGGCCTGCAGCGACTCGCGCCGCGCACCGCTCTTGAGCATCTCGTTGATCAGCAATTCCATCGCATAAGAACCATAGCGCCCGAACCCATCCTCGCCCCCACCTTCGGGCAGCATGAAGTGGTTCATGCCGCCCACGCGGGCGCGCGAATCCCACAGGCAGGCCGAAATGCACGAACCCAGCACCGTCATCATCACGATGTCGTCGCTGGAGACGAAGTACTCGCCCGGCAGCACCTTCACCGCGTTGTACTGGAAGTGGTGGTCCAGGTAGAAGAACGAGGCCTCGCCCGGTTTGCGCGGCGCGCTCTTGAGCTGCTGCAGCGACACCGTCGGCGCCGGGCCGCTGCGCGCCGCGGCCGGCGGGGTGATGCGCGGCGCAGCCCTGCGCCCGCCGACGAATCCGGGATCAGCGGCGCTCATAGACGGTCTTTCCCTTGAGCGTGAACAGGTCACGCGATTCGCCGAAGTTCTCGGCATGGCCCACGAACAGCAGGCCTCCTGGCTTCATGACACGGTGGATGCGCTCGAGCACCTTGCGCTGGGTGGGCGCGTCGAAGTAGATCATCACGTTGCGGCAGAACACCACGTCAAACGGTTCGCGGAACGGCCAGTCGTCGCGAATCAGGTTCACCGACAGGAATTCCACGGCCTTGCACAGCTCGGGTCGCACACGCACCAGCCCGGTGTTGGTCCCTTTGCCACGCAGGAAAAAGCGCTGCAGTCGCTCCTGGCTCACGCCCTTGAGCGACTCCAGCCGGTACACGCCGCGCTGCGCTGTCGCGAGCACCTTGGAGTCGATGTCGCTGGCCCACAGGCCAAAACCCGTGCTGCCGCCCAGCGCCTCCATGGCCGTCATGACGATGGAGTAGGGCTCCTCGCCCGTGGACGCGGCGCTGCACCAGATGCGCCAGGCACCGGTCGCCGGCCGGTTCTGCCGCAGGTGCTGGTCCAGCAGCACGAAGTGGTGCTGCTCACGGAAAAACGAGGTCAGGTTGGTCGTCAAGGCGTTGACGAACTCCTGCCACTCCGCACCATCGTCGCGCTCGAGCCAGCTCAGGTACTCGTCGAAGCTGTTGTGGCCGGTGTCGCGCAACCGGCGCGACAGCCGGCTGTACACCATGGCGTGCTTGCCATCGTGCAGAGAGATGCCGGCCCTCTGGTAGATCAGCCGCTGCACGCGCGTGAAGTCCGCCTGTGTCCAGGCGAACTCGCGCCCGCCCCCCGAGCCGTCCTGGGCACCGAGCGCAACAACCGCAGACATGTCTTCACGCCGCCGCGGCTCAGGCCGCGACCAGCCCCATGTCCATGCCCGACATCAGGCGCTCGATGTCCAGCAGGATCAGCATGCGCTCGTTGACGGCACCCAGACCGACGATGCAGCTCGCATCCACGGTGGTCTCGATCTCCGGCGCCGGGCGGATCTGGTCCGCCTGCAGCTGCAGCACATCGCTGACCGAGTCCACCACGATGCCCACGATGCGCGCGCGCAAGTGCAGGATGATGACCACGGTGAAGCTGTTGTACTCGGCCTGCGAGCAATTGAACTTCAGCCGCATGTCGATGATCGGCACGATGGTGCCGCGCAGATTCACCACGCCCTTGAGAAAGGACGGTGCGTGGGCAATGCGCGTGGGCTGCTCGTAACCGCGGATCTCCTGCACCTTCAGGATGTCGATCCCGTACTCCTCCTGGCCAAGCCGGAAGGTCAGGTACTCGCCCGCCATCGACGCGCTCGCGCCCCCACTCTTTTCCAGAACTGCTGCCATGCCTTTTCCCGTCAATGCCGCGTGCGACGCACCAGGGCGCCGATGTCAAGAATCAGGGCGACCTTGCCGTCGCCCAGGATGGTGGCGCCCGACACATTGGACACCTTGCGGTAGTTGGACTCCAGGTTCTTCACCACCACCTGGTGCTGCCCCAGCAGCTCGGACACCAGCAAGGCGGCGCGGCTGCCCTCGGACTCCACCACCACCATGATGCCAGTGCCTGCGGTGTCGTCCGACGGGGGCACCTGGAACAGCCGATCGAGTTCGATGACCGGCATGAACTCGTCGCGCACCTTGACCAGCTGCGCGCCATGGGCGACCGTGCTCACCGCGTCGTCCTTGACCTGGAAGGACTCGACCACCGCGGACAGCGGCAGGATGTAGACCTCGTCGCCCACGCGCACCGACATGCCGTCCATGATCGCCAGCGTCAGCGGCAGGCGGACCGAAACCTTCATGCCGCGTCCTTCGTTGGACTCGATGTCCACCGTGCCGCCCAGCGCCGTGATGTTGCGCTTGACCACGTCCATGCCCACGCCGCGGCCGGACACGTCGGTCACCACCTCGGCCGTCGAGAAACCCGGCGCGAAGATCAGCTGCCAGACCTCGCTGTCGGGCATGCTGTCGGAGACGGCCAGGCCGCGCTCGCGCGCCTTGTTCAGGATCTTCTCGCGCGACATGCCCTTGCCGTCGTCGCGCACCTCGATCACGATGGAGCCGCCCTGGTGCGAGGCCGCCAGCGTGATCGTGCCGTGCTCGGGCTTGCCGGCGGCCAGCCGCGCGGCCGGCATCTCGATGCCATGGTCGCAGCTGTTGCGCACCAGGTGCGTCAGCGGATCGGTGATCTTCTCCACCAGGCCCTTGTCCAGTTCGGTCGCCTCGCCCTGGGTCACGAAATCCACCTTCTTGCCCAGCTTGTTCGCCAGGTCGCGCAGCATGCGCGGGAAGCGGTTGAACACGAAGGACATCGGGATCATGCGGATCGACATGACCGATTCCTGCAGGTCCCGTGTGTTGCGGTCCAGGTCGGCCAGGCCCGCGAACAGCTGCTGGTGCAGCGCCGGGTCGAGCGCGCGGCTGTTCTGCGCCAGCATGGCCTGCGTGATCACGAGCTCGCCCACGAGGTTGATGATCTGGTCCACCTTGCTGACCGAGACGCGGATCGAGGTGGCCTCCAGCGAGGACTGGCTGGCCGCATTGGCCGCGGCGGGGGCGCCTGCGGCAGCGGCCGGTGCGGCGGCGGGCCGGGCTGGCACGGGCGCCACGGGCTCCTGGAAGAAACCGTAGCTTTCGCTCTCGGGCACCGGGCTGCTGGACGAGCGGCCCTGCGTGGCGGCCTGGTCGAGCGCGGTGGCCCGCGCCTCCTCGGCGGCCAGCGGATCCTCCAACGCTGCGCTGCCCTCCTCGCGGATGTCCACCAGCTCCTTGGCCACATGGAACACGAACAGGTCCAGCAGCTCCTCGTTCGAAGAGGCCGTGGTCACGGCGAACACGCGCCAGTCGGGCTGCACGCTCTCGAGTGGCGTCATCGTGCCCAGGCCCGGGATGTCGCGAAACAGGTCCTGCAAGGCATCGGCCAGCTCGGGCTGCGGCAAGGGTCCGATGCGGATCGTCAGGCTGCGCGTGCCGGCGGGCAGCGGCGCAGCGGGTGCAGCGGCCACCACCGGAGCGGGGGCAGGAACAGGTGCCGGAGCCGGAGCCGGCGCAGGTGCAGCCATCGCGGGGACCTCGCCGGCCGCCAGCACGCTGATGCGCTGGACCAGGCTCGCCGTCGAGGGCACCTCGCCCTGACCGCCGTTCTGGTGCCGTGCCAGCAGCCCGCGCGATGCGTCGGCGGACTCGAGCAGCACGTCCACCATCTGCGGAACGGGTGTGATCTCGTGGCGGCGCAACCGGTCCAGCAGCGACTCCATCTGGTGCGTGAGCTCGGTCACGTCGCGAAAGCCAAAGGTGGCCGCGCCGCCCTTGATGGAATGCGCGCAGCGGAAGATGCCGTTCAGCGCCTCGTCGTCGGCCTGCGACAGGTCCAGCCCGACCAGCATCTGCTCCATCTGGTCCAGGTTCTCGCCCGCCTCCTCGAAGAAGATCTCGTAGAACTGGCTCAGATCGAAGTCGGCACCGCCGCCGGCGGCTTCCTGGTGGTGTTCAGCCATGCAAATTCCTTGGCGGTGTCAGCGGATGACCTTTTGGATCACTTCGATCAGCCGCGCCGGATCGAAGGGCTTGACCAACCAGCCGGTCGCACCGGCAGAGCGGCCCGCCTGCTTCATCTGGTCGCTCGACTCGGTGGTCAGGATCAAGATCGGGAGCGTCTTGAACTTGGGGTTCTCGCGCAGCTTGCGCGTCAGGCCCAGCCCGTCGAGCCGCGGCATGTTCTGGTCGGCCAGCACCAGGTCGATGGCCTGGGTCTGTGCCTTTTCGTAGGCGTCCTGGCCATCCACGGCCTCCACGACGTTGTAACCGGCGCCCGTGAGGGTGAACGACACCATCTTGCGCATCGAAGGCGAGTCGTCTACGGCGAGGATCGAATGCATTGGAAAAAACTCCGGCGAGGTAAGCGGTGCGTGCAACGAGGATTCAGAACAACTCGACCGAGCCGGCGTCCATCTCGCTCTGGGTCACGGGATTGGGACGTTCGCTGGTCGGCTCGCCGAACGGCGCGGCGCCCTCTTCCCCGGGCCCGCTTCCCATGGATTCCGCGGCCAGCTTGAAGGCACAGCCCTGCAACACCTTGGTGGTATGGGCAATCAGCTGCGACGCCATGTCCTGGAACTGCAGCTCGGTCACGGCGTCGCGCAGCGTTCCGCGCACCTGGCCCAGGGCCTCGTGGTGCTGCGGTTCGGCCAGTGCGGTATGCACCTTGTCGAAGCGCTGCATCAGGTTGTCCATCGTATGGGCCAGCAGGCTGTCCAGACGCTGCAGGTCGTGCATCACGACCATCAGCGAATCCTGCAGGTCGGCCACAACCATCACGGGCAGCTGAACTGCCGGTGCCTGGGGCTGGTCTGACTCTGCCGACATGGTGCCTCCGTTGCGCGCGGGAGAAGCTGCGTTGCTGATGCAAATGTAAGCGGGATGTTAGTTCGGTTTCAGCACAGCCCTGACAAATGTGTAGGATGGGGCGACGAAGTGCAGCGTCGGGCAGACAGGCGTTGCGCGCAGCACAGCCATTTACCGCAGCACGCTCCGCCCATGGCCGACCACGCCACCGCAGCCCCGATCCGGGTCCTGCACCTGGAAGACTCCGAGATCGACCACCAGCTCGTGGCGCTGACCCTGCGCAAGCATGGCCTGGCCTTCACGATGGAGCGCGTGGAGACGCTCGAGGATTTCGCGCTGCGCCTGGACGGCGCGGACTTCGACGTGATCCTGGCCGACTACCACCTGGCCGGTTTCACGGCGCTGGACGCCTGGGAGTTGCTCCGCAAGCGGCCCCAGCGCCCGCCCTTCGTGCTGTTGTCGGGCGCCATCGGCGAGGCCGCAGCCGTGGAGGCCATCCGCATCGGCTTTTCGGACTACGTGCTCAAGGACCACATCGGCAAGCTGCCACACGTGATCGCGCGCGCCATCGAGGTCTGGCAGGCACGCCAGGACCAGGCCCGCGCCGACGCCGAGCTGGCCGCCTCCGAGCGCCGGCTGGCCGCGCTGACCGAGCACCTGCAGACCTCGATCGAGCAGGAGCGCGCGGCGATCGCGCGCGAGGTGCACGACGACATCGGCGGCTCGCTGGCCGCCATCCGGCTCGATCTGGCCTGGATCGCGCGCCACAGCCAGCAGGACACCGCCATGCAGGCCCATGTGGCCGCCGCCGGCGAGATGCTGCAGCACGCACTGGGCGCCAGCCAGCGCATCATGATGAACCTGCGCCCGCCCATCCTGGACCAGGGCCTGGTGGCCGCCATCGGCTGGCTGGCCGAGGCCTTCGAGCGCCGCACCGGCGTGGCCACCGCGCTGGTGGCGCCGCCGGCCGGCGTCGACATCGACAAGACTCTGGCGCTCGTCGCCTACCGCACGGCGCAGGAGGCGTTGACCAATGCCGCCAAGTACGCCGAATGCAGCCGCGTGGCGATCGACCTGTCGGACGGCGAAGGCGTGCTGACGCTGGAGATCAGCGACAACGGCCGCGGCATCGCGACGCAGGCGCTGGCCAAGCCCAAGTCCTTTGGCTTGCGCGGCCTGGCCGAGCGCGCAAAGACCGTGGGCGGCTGGCTGGACATCTCCAGCCGGCCTGGTGCGGGCACCACCATCATCCTGTCCATTCCGCTGCACGCCGAGGCCGCAGAACGCCTCGCGCAAGGAGAGTCCGCATGATCCGCGTCCTGCTCTGTGACGACCATGCCGTGGTGCGGCGCGGCATCCGTGACACGCTGGCCGAGGCCGTCGACATCCAGGTCGTCGGCGAGGCGTCCGGCTATGCCGAGGTGCGTGAGCTGCTGCGCAAGACCCCCTGCGACGTGCTGGTGCTGGACCTCAACATGCCGGGCCGCGGCGGCATGGAGGTGCTGTCCAGCCTGACCGAGGCCGGTTCGGCCGTGAAGGTGCTCGTGGTCTCCATGTACCCCGAAGACCAGTACGCGCTGCGCTGCCTGCGCGCCGGTGCCAAGGGCTACCTCAGCAAGGCCGGCGACCCCGAGGAGCTCGTGCGCGGCGTGCGCACCGTCGCCCAGGGCCGCAACTACGTGACGCCCGAGGTCGCACAGATGCTGGTGGACAGCCTGGCCAAGCCCGCGCAGGAATCGCTGCACGCCGCGCTGTCCGAGCGCGAGCTGCAGACCGTGGTCAAGATCGCGAGCGGCAGGCGCCTGTCGGACATCGCGGAAGAACTCATGCTGAGCCCCAAGACCGTCAGCGTGTACCGCACGCGCGCACTCGAAAAACTCAACCTCGGCAACAACGCCGAACTGACCGTCTACGCCATCCGCAACGGCCTGGTCTGAAGGAAACCGTCATGCAGCTGCGTCCCCTGGGTGCCACGGGCATCGCCATCGCCCCCGTCGTCTTCGGCGGCAACGTGTTCGGCTGGACCATCGACGAAGCCACCAGCTTCTCGGTGCTCGACGCCTTCGTCGATGCCGGCTTCAACGCCATCGACACCGCCGATGTGTATTCGCGCTGGGCCAGCGGCAACCAGGGCGGCGAGTCCGAGACCATCCTCGGCAAATGGCTCAAGGTCCGCCCGAGCCGGCGCGACCAGGTCGTGCTGTTCACCAAGGTCGGCTCCGACATGGGCCTGGGCAAGCGCAGCCTGGCCGCCGGCTGGATCGAACGCGCGGTGGAAGACTCGCTGCGCCGCCTGGGCGTGGAGCGCATCGACCTGTACTTCTCGCACTGGCCCGATCCCGACACGCCGCATGAGGAGACGCTGGCTGCCTACGCCCGGCTGCTCGCGGCGGGCAAGGTGCGCGCCATCGGCGCGTCCAACTACGACGCGGCCCTGCTCAGCGAGGCGCTGGCCGTCGCGCGCCGCCAGGGCTTGCCCAGCTACCAGGTGCTGCAGCCCGAGTACAACCTGGCCGACCGGGCATCGTACGAAGGCCCGCTGCGCGATATGTGCCTGCGCGAGGGCCTGGGCGTGGTCACCTACTACAGCCTGGCCTCGGGCTTTCTGTCGGGCAAGTACCGCGGAGAGGCCGACCTGGCCGGCAGTGCGCGCGCCCGCGGCGTGGCCAAGTACCTCGACGCGCGCGGCATGACCATCCTGGGTGCATTGGACGCCGTCGCCTCTGCGCATGGCGCCACGCCGGCCGAGGTCGCGCTGGCCTGGCTGATCGCGCGCGCAGGCGTGACCGCTCCGATCGCCAGCGCCACCAGCGTGCGCCAGGTCGAGAGCTTCGCCAAGGCCGCGGCCTTGCAACTCACGGCCGCAGAGATCGCTGCGCTGGACGCCGCCAGCGCGCCTCAGCCGGCCTGACGCAGCGTCAGGTTGATGCGCTCCGCACCCAGCAAGGGGTGCGGAAACTCCTTGAGCGGCAGCACGCCGTGGAAGCGCAGCCGGTCCACGCCGCCCCAGACCACCACGTCGCCGTGTTGCAGCGGCACGCGCGCGGGCTTGTCCGCACGCGCGAGGCCGCCGAACAGGAACACTGCCGGCATGCCCAGCGAGACCGAGACGATGGGGGCGGCGTGGTCGCGCTCGTCCCGGTCCTGGTGCAGCGACAGGCGCGTGCCGGCCCGGTAGTGGTTGACCAGACAGGCGTCGGGTGCGAAACCCGCAAAGCCGGCCGCCGCCGCGGCCGCCAGCGCCAGTTCGGCAAAGGCCGTGGGCATGGCCGGCCAGGGCTGGCCGCTTTCGGGGTCCGTGGCGCTGTAGCGGTAACCGCGCCGGTCCGACACCCAGCCCAGCGCGCCGCAGTTGGTGTTGGCCACCGACATGGCCAGCCCGCCCGGCGTGACCATGTGGCGCGGCGGTGCGGCCTGCTCGACCCCTGCCAGCGCGGTCAGCAGCCGCGCCACCCAGGGCAGCGCGAAACCACGCAGCACGCAGGCCTGCGGTCCCAATGGCACCACGCCCTGCTGGGCCGGCTCGTCGAACAGCGCGCCCTGGGACATGTCAGCTTTCCACGGCGTTGGCGCGCCACCCGCAGGACACACAACCGGCATGCAAGCCGCTGCGCCAAGGGCCGCGGAGCAGGCCATGCCAGCGGACGCTTTGGGCCGGGCTCTGCCCGGCCGCTCGCGGCGCACCCTTGAGGGGGAATGGGATTTCTACACGCCCTTCGAAATCCAAACGGGGGTGTTTCACTAGCGCGGTCCGAACAGCGCGATCGTGCGCTCCATGAGCGCCATCAGAGGCTGGTCCATGAGCGGCAGCGTGGCTGCGATGCCGATCAACCCCATCACCAGCGTGACCGGGAAGCCCACGGCGAACACGTTCATTTGCGGCGCCACGCGCGAGACGATGCCCAGCGTGAGGTTGACGAACAGCAGCAGGCCGATCATGGGCAGCGCGATCCACAGCGCGCTGGCGAACACCTCGCGCCCCAGGCCGTGCAGTTGCAGCCGCGCCAGCGAGTCGAGGAAATTGCCATCGGCCGGGAAGGCCTCGAAGCTGCGGATCACGGCCATCAGCACCATCAGGTGGCCATTGACCACGATGAACAGCAGCATGGACATGGTGCCCAGGAAGCGCGACACCGCACTGACCTGCGCATTGCTGGTGGGGTCAAAGAAGGCTGCGAAGTTGAGCCCCATCTGCAGGCCCACGAGTTCGCCCGCCAGCTCCACCGCCGTGAACACCAGCCGCACCGCAAAGCCGATGGACAGGCCGATGCCGACCTGTTGCACGACCGCGCCCAGCGCGTGCGGGCTGTCGATGCCGATGATGGGCTGGCCCGCGAGCGTGGGCTGGGCCGCCACCGCGATCAGAAATGCCAGGGCCACGCGCGCGCGCATGGGCACCGCGCGCATGGAGAAGATCGGCATGGCCGTGAACAGCGCGAGCACACGCAGGAAGGGCCACAGGATCGGCGAGATCCAGGCCACCAGCTGTGCTTCATTGAAAGTGATCATCTCGCCGCTCGACGCGCCATCCTCAGTCGCCGAAACCGGCTGGCAAGCAATGGCCTCGAAGGCCGCGGAGCAGGCCATGCCAGTGCACCCGCGGGGCCGGCTCTGCCGGACCGCTGGGTGCGCCCCTTGAGGAAGTCCAACCGGGGTGGACTCATCTCACTGCGGGAGTTGGGGAATCATCTCGATCATGCGCCGGATGTAGTCCACCAGCGTGGTCAGCATCCAGGGGCCGGCCAGCGCCAGCACCAGCAGCGCGGCGATCAACTTGGGCACGAAGGACAGCGTGGCCTCGTGGATCTGCGTGATGGCCTGGAAGATGCTGATCACCAGGCCCACCACGAGCACGATGCCCAGCACCGGTGCGGCCACCATGAGCAGCAGCGTGAGCGCCTCCTGGCCCAATGTGAGGACGAACTGCGGGCTCATCTTGCGAACGAGGAAGCCAGCGAGCCGATCAGCAGGTTCCAGCCGTCGGCCAGCACGAACACCATGAGCTTGAACGGCAGCGCCACCAGCACGGGCGACAGCATCATCATGCCCAGCGACATCAGCACGCTGGCCACGACGATGTCGATGACCAGGAAGGGGATGAAGATCATGAAGCCGATCTGGAACGCCGACTTCAGCTCGCTGGTCACGAAAGCCGGCACCAGCACGCGCAGCGGCGCGGTCTCGGCCGTGACCGAGGCGTCCAGCTGGGCCAGCCGCGCGAACAGCGAGAAGTCGGACTGGCGCGTCTGCTTGAGCATGAACTCGCGCATGGGCGCCTCGCCACGCGCGATGGCCTGCTCGAAGTTCAGCGTGTTGTTCGTGAACGGTACATAGGCCTCCTGGTACACACGGTCCAGCGTCGGCCCCATGACAAAGAGCGTCAGGAACAGCGACAGGCCGACCACCACCTGGTTGGGCGGCGCCGACTGCGTTCCGAGGGCCTGGCGCAGCAGCGACAGCACGATCACGATGCGCGTGAAGCCCGTCATCATGAGCAGTACCGCGGGCAGGAAGGACAGCGCCGTGAAGAACAGCAGCGTCTGGATCGGCACCGAGTAGCTGCTGCCGCCCGGGCCCGTGCCGATGATCAGCGGCAGCTGCGCGTTGTTCTGCGCCGCGGCCGAGCCGGCCAGCAGCACCAGGCCGGCGGCCAGCCAACGGCCGCACGGCCTCATGGCGCGGGCTCCGGCGGGTTCGCCGCGCCGGCCTGCACGAGCGCGCCCGCGAAATCGGGTGCACCGGCCGGCATGCTGTGCAGCAGGTTGACCGACTGCGCCGTCACGCCCAGCACCAGCCACACGCGCGCGCCGGGTGGGCCGACCTCGACCGTCACCACGCGCTGCTGCGGCCCCACGGCCAGCGCGCCAACCAGGCGCGAGGTGGGTCCGGCCGCGGCCATGCCCCCTTGCATGCGCCGCTGCAGCCACTTGACGCCCCAGGGCAAGGTGGCCAACGCCACCACGAACAGGGCCACGACCAGCAGTGTCTGCGAGGAAATCGACATGGTTTCTTGAAGCGAAGAATCAGCGGGCCAGGCGCGCAGGCGCAGCGTGGCCCATGCGCTAGCCGCCGCGGCTCACGCGGCGCAGGCGTTCGGAAGGTGTCACCACGTCGGTCAGGCGGATGCCGAACTTGTCGTTCACGACCACGACCTCGCCCTGCGCGATCAGATAGCCGTTGACCAGCACGTCCATGGGTTCGCCGGCCAGCGCATCGAGCTCGACCACCGAGCCCTGGGCCAGCTGCAAGATGTACTTGATCGGCACCTTGGTGCGGCCCAGCTCCACCGACAGGGTGACCGGGATGTCCAGCACCATGTTGATGTCCTGCATGCCGCCATCCTTGGCGAATGGCGCGCGCGCTTCCTCGGCGCCGCCACCGGACAGCGGGCCGCCCTGCTCGGCGTCGGGCAATGCGGCCTTCTGCTCCTCCAGGGCCTCGGCCCAGGCGGCCATCGGATCTTCTTCGGTGTTGTCTTTCGGATCTTCAGTGGCCATGGCGGTCCTCCGGATGATGGTCGTTGCCGCGCAGGCATTGCTCGATGCGAATCGCGTACTTGGCGTTGTGCGTGCCGTACTGGCACTCGAAGATGGGCACGCCGCCGATGGTGGCCGTGATGCTGGGCTGGCGCTCGAGCTCGATGAAGTCGCCCGGCTTCATGGCCAGCAGCTGCTCCACGGTGGCGTCGGCCCGGGCCAGCTCGGCCACCAGCGTGACCTCGGCCGCCTGGATCTCGCGCGAGAGCACCGAGACCCAGCGCCGGTCGACCTCGACCGAATCGCCCTGGGTCGACGAATACAGCACATCGCGGATCGGCTCCAGCGTGGAGTACGGAATGCAGACATGGATCACGCCGGCGATGTCGCCGATCTCGAGCTGGAACGCGGTCGACACCACGATCTCGCTGGGCGTGGCGATGTTGGCGAACTGAGGCTGCATCTCCGAACGCTGGTAGTCCAGCTCCAGCGGATAGATGCCGTGCCAGGCCTTCTTGTACTCGACAGCGATGACTTCCAGCAGCCGGTTGATCACACGCTGCTCGGTGGCCGAGAACTCGCGGCCCTCGATGCGGGTGTGGTACTTGCCCGCACCGCCGTACAAGGTGTCGATCACGCCGAACACCAGCGAGGGCTCGCAGACCACGAGGCCGCTGCCACGCAGCGGGCGCACCGCCATGATGTTGAAGTTGGTGGGCACCGCCAGCTCGCGCAGGAAGGCGCTGTAGCGCTGCACGGTCACGGTACCGACCGAGATCTCCGGGCTGCGCCGGATGAAATTGAACAGGCCGACGCGGAAGTTGCGCGCGAAGCGCTCGTTCACGATCTCCATCGTCGGCATGCGGCCGCGGACGATGCGCTCCTGGCTGGAGATGTCGTAATTGCGGATCTCTCCGGTCTCGACGACCTCCTCGACGTCCTTCTGGCTTTCGCCGGTCACGCCCTCCAGCAGGGCATCGACCTCTTCCTGCGACAGGAACGACTCACTCATGTCCGCACTCCTCGGCCTTCAGGCACGGCCAGCAGCCCCAGCCTCCTTCGCGCCCAGCGGCACCGAGGGCCGCGGAGCAGGCCATGCCAGCAGACGCGTTGGCCCTGGCGCTGCCAGGCCGCTGGCGGCGCCCCCCGCAGGGGGATTGGCGGCGCGCGCAGCGCGCAGACTGGGGGGAACTCATTGGATGATGAAGCTGGAGAACAGCACGCGGTAGATCGGGTTGAAGGCGGCCGGCCGCGCACGCCGGCGCGCCTTGCCCTCCTGCGCCGGCGGCTCGTCCTCCTCGACCTCGTAGCCCAGCGGCTGCGAGGCCTCGCGCAAAATGTCCTGGGCCAGCTTTTCCTTGCCCTCGCGCGTGAGCAGCTCTTCCGCCGTGCGCTGCGAGGCCAGCATCAGCACCGCGCTGCGGATGCCGGGCAGATGGCCCTTGACCAGGTCCGCGGTCTTCTGGTCCATCACCTCCAGCGTCACGCCGAGCTGGACGAACTTGTCCCCGCCGGGGTCGGCCAGGTTGACGACCATGTTCTCCATCGGCAGGTAGGTGGGCGGCTGCGCGTCCTTGCCCTTCTTGGCGTGGGCGGCAGCCGGACGCGGCGCAGCCGCCTCCTCGTCGTCGGCGCTGCCACGGCCCAGCAGCATCCAGGCGCCGGCGGCGATCGCCAGCAGCAGCACCGCCACCAGCCCCAGGATGAGCGGCTTCTTGCCCTTGGGCTTGGGTGCGGCGTCGGCGGCAGCAGGAGCGGACACGGCGGTTTCCTTTGTCTGGGAGGCTGAGAAGGGTTTCTGCCCGGATTATTGACGCGCTTGACCGGCCCGATCCGCAGATGAGGCTTGGAAAGCGACCATATATGCCAGGGTTTCAGACATAGAGGTCGAGCGCACCGGCGCCGCGGCGCGGCGCGGCGGCCGGCTTCTCGGCGGCC
>DATKFT010000957.1:0-3284 GCA_035544335.1 Pseudorhodoferax sp. | reverse complement strand
CCGCGCAGGCACGCCAGGCCGCATCCGCCGATCCGCACCACGACACGCCGATCACCTACCGTGTCGAACTGGCGGACCTGCACGCCCACCTCTACCGCATCACGCTGACGGTGCAGGCGCCCCAGGCCCTGCAGCGCGTGTCGCTGCCGGTCTGGATTCCGGGCAGCTACATGGTCCGCGAGTTCTCCAAGCACCTGCAGCAGCTCGAAGCGCACCAGGGCCGCCGCGTGGTGGACTGCCGGCAGCTGGACAAGAACAGCTGGGACCTGGCGGCCGAGCCCGGCAAGCCGCTGGTGCTGCGCTACCTCGTGCATGCGCACGACAGCTCGGTCCGCACCGCGTTCCTGGACGCCGCACGCGGCTTCTTCAACGCCACCAGCCTGTGCCTGCGCGTGCACGGGCAGGAGGCCCAGCCGCACGGCCTGGAACTCGTGGCCTCGCGCCAGGCCACGGGCTGGTCCGTGGCGACGGGCCTGGCCCCCGCGCAGGTCGATGCGGCCGGCTTCGGCCACTACCTGGCTGCGGACTACGACGAGCTGGCGGACTGCCCGTTCGAGCTCGGCGCGTTCTGGCACGGCGACTTCAAGGCCGGCGGCATCGCGCACCGCTTCGTCGTGGCCGGCGCGCCGCCCTCGTTCGACGGCAACCGGCTGCTGCAGGACACGCAGAAGATCTGCGAGGAGCAGATCCGCTTCTGGCACGCCCAGGGCAGCGGCAGCGGCAAGCCGCCGCACAAGCGCTATGTGTTCATGCTCAACGCCATGGACGACAGCTACGGCGGTCTGGAGCACCGCAACTCCACGGCACTGGTCTGCAGCCGGCGCGACCTGCCGCGCCGCGACGAGGCCGGCGGCGAGGCGGCCCGCCAGGCCGAGGGCTACACCACGCTGCTGGGCCTGATCAGCCACGAGTACTTCCACACCTGGAACGTCAAGCGGCTGCGCCCCGCGGAGTTCGCCCAGTACCACTACGACGCCGAGCAGTACACGCAGCTGCTCTGGTTCTTCGAGGGTTTCACGAGCTACTACGACGACCTGCTGCTGCGCCGCTGCGGCCTGCTGGACAACGCGGGCTACCTCAAGCTGCTCAACAAGACCATCAACCAGGTCGCGCAGACGCCGGGGCGGCAGATCCAGTCCGTGGCGCAGTCCAGCATGGACGCCTGGGTCAAGTACTACCGCAGCGACGCGAACACGCCCAACGCCACCGTGAGCTACTACGCCAAGGGCGCGCTGGTGGCGCTGTGCTTCGACCTGAGCCTGCGCGCCGAAGGGCATGGCACGCTGGACGACGTGATGCGCCTGCTGTGGGCGCGCTGCGCGGGTGGGCCGATGTCCGAGGCCGACTTCGGCGCCGCGCTGGCCGAGGTGGGTGGACGTGCGTTCGACGCCGAGATCGCCGCCTGGGTGCATGGCCAGGGCGAACTGCCGCTGCGCGAACTGCTGCAGCGCCATGGCGTGGCCGTGCACGACGACCCGGCACAGCTTGCGCAGCGGCTGGGCGTGCGCGTGGCCGAACAGAACGGCGTGCAGCTCAAGGTGGTGCTGCGCGGCGGCGCCGCGGAGCAGGCCGGCATGGCGGCCGACGACGAATGGCTGGGCGTGGAGACCGAGAACGAGGGCTGGCGCCTGAGCCGGCTGGACGATCTGCTGCTCTACACCGGCCGCACGCGCACGGTGACCGCACTGGTCGCGCGCGACAAGCGCCTGCTGCGCCTGCGCCTGGAGCTGCCGGCCCCGCAGGAGGGCAAGACCTGGCGCCTGGCCCTGGAACAGGCGCAGCCGGTGGACGCCTGGCTCGCAGGCGAGGCCTGAACGGCAGCGCCTGCACCAACCTCAGGCGCTGCTTGTCCCACGCCGCTGTGGACAGGTCTGGGGACAGCCGCTGCACGGCAGCGGCAGCGCCGGCCCCCATGCGGCTTGGCGCCAGGCTGCCCACTGTTTGAGCACCTCAGTCCACCTTGGCGCCGGACGAACGTACCACAGCCCCCCATTTGTCGATGTCGGCCGCGAGGATGCGTGCGAAGTCGGCCGGGCTGGTCGCATAGGGCTCGGCGCCCTGGGCCGCAAAGCGCTCGGCCATCTCGGGCTGGCCCAGCACCGCGTTCACGTCGGCGTTGATGCGGGCCACGAGCTCGCGCGGCAGGTTCTTGTGGCCCATCAGGCCGAACCAGGGGTTCACGTCGAAGCCGGGCAGGCCGCTCTCGGCCACCGTGGGAATGCTCGCGAAGGCCGGCGCCCGCTTGGCGCTCGTGACCGCGATGGGCTGCAACGCGGCCGTCTTGATCTGGCCGGCCACCGAAGGCAGGCTCGTGAACACCACGTCGATCTGCCCGCCCAGCAGGTCCTGCAGGGCCGGCGCCGCGCCGCGGTACGGCACGTGCATGAGCTCCACCTTGGCCGCACGCGCGAACATCTCGCCCAGCAGGTGGTTGACCGAGCCGTTGCCCGCCGAGCCGTAGGTCACGCGGCCCTTGCGCGCGGCGTCGGCCAGCGCACCGGCCGTCTTGAACGGCGCGCCCGCCTTGCTCACGATCACGAAGGGCACGGTGGCCAGCGTGGCCACGGGCACGAAGTCGCGGCCGGGGTCGAAACCCAGGTTCTTGTAGAGCGCGCCATTGATGGCCTGCGTGCCCACATAGGTCATGAGCAGGGTGTAGCCATCGGCCGGGGCCGCGAGCACCGCCTCCATGCCCACGTTGCCGCCTGCGCCCGCACGGTTCTCCACGACCACGGGCTGGCCCCATTTCTCCGAGAGCTTCTGGCCGACGATGCGCGCGAGCGCATCGGACGCGCCGCCCGGCGTCTGCGGCACCACGATCTTCACGGGACGCGTGGGGTAGGCAGGGGTCTGCGCGCCCGCCGGCAGGCCGGCCAGGACCATGGCCGCACCGGCCACCAGGGAACGCAGAAACGCTTTTTGATGCATGAACACTCCGTCAACCAACAAGGCGCGAAGTAAACCAGCCGCCCTGCCCTGCAACAAGCGGGAAATCCTGGCGGGTCCGGTTCAGCCGGCCGAACAAATGGCGAAAACTTGCAGTGCAGGCCGCAGTGCACGCCCCGTCGTTCCGTCCGCTGAACAGGCACCGGGCCACGGCCGCTAGAGTCGCGCGTGCATCGCAAACCACGCAGGAGACCACCATGCAGATCAAAAGAACCGCCGGGGCACTGGGCGCCGAACTCCTGGACCTGGACCTGGCCACCGGGCTGACGCCGCAGGTGTCCGCCGACATCCGCCGGGCCTTGCTGGACCACCAGGTCATCTTCATCAAGCACCAGGAC
>DATKFT010000956.1:0-5132 GCA_035544335.1 Pseudorhodoferax sp. | reverse complement strand
TCCTGGACCAGGACATCTCGCGCTCCGAGCCCCACCAGGCGGCGCGGCTGGGCCTGGGCTTCGTGCCCGAGGACCGGCGCGTGTTCACCGACCTCACGGTCATGGAGAACCTGGAGGTCGGCAGGCAGCCCGCACGCCGCTGGGCCGATGGAACGGACGCACCGCTGTGGACGCCCGAGAAGCTGTTCAAGCTGTTCCCCAACCTCGGCGAGATGCCGCAGCGCCCCGGCGGCCGCATGAGCGGCGGCGAGCAGCAGATGCTGACCGTGGCGCGCACGCTGATGGGCAACCCCTACCTGGTGCTGCTGGACGAGCCCTCCGAGGGCGTGGCGCCCGTCATCGTCGAGCAGATGGCGCACATGATCCTGCAGCTCAAGAGCCAGGGCGTGTCCATCCTGCTGTCCGAGCAGAACATGCATTTCGCCGAGCTTGTCAGCGACCGCGCCTACGTGCTCGAGAAGGGCCAGATCCGCTTCGAGGGCACGATGGCCGAACTGGCCGCCAACGAGGAGGTGCGGCGCGCCTACCTCAGCGTCTGACATGGAACCACCCCGTTTGAATGTCTCACTTCGTGTCGACATTCCATCCCCCTCCAGGGGCGCCACCAGCGCCCGGGCAGAGCCCGTTGCGCGGCGTCCGCTCGCACGGCCTGCTCCGCGGCCTTCGGAGCCTCCATCGGCGGGCGGGCTCCGTGCCGTGCAGATCGACGCAGCTTGACGGACCATCGACCTACCAACGACTGGGAGCTTTCCATGCAACGCAGATCCGTTCTCCACGCCGCCGCCACGCTGGGCCTCGTCACGCTGGCACCACCGCTGTTCGCGGCCGCCAAACGCAAGCCCGGCGCCAGCGCCGCGCTGATCGTGGTCGACGTGCAGAACTGCTTCGTCGACGGCGGCACGCTGCCCGTCAAGGGCGGGGCCGAGGTCGTGCCCGTGATCAACAAGCTCTCCAAGGCCTTCCAGAACATCGTGGTCACGCAGGACTGGCACACCGCGGGCCACACCTCGTTCGCGAGCGCGCACAGCGGCAGCAAGCCGTTCTCCAGCATCAAGCTCAACTATGGCGAGCAGGTGCTGTGGCCCGACCACTGCGTGCAGGGCACGGAGGACGCCGCGCTGCACAAGGACCTCGCGCTGCCCACCGCGCAGCTCATCATCCGCAAGGGCTACAACCCGGGCGTGGACAGCTACTCGGCCTTCCAGGAGGCCGACCGCAAGACCGTGACGGGCCTGGCCGGCTACCTCCAGGCGCGTGGCATCAAGACCGTCTACATCACGGGCCTGGCGACCGACTTCTGCGTGGCCTGGACCGCACTGGACGCGCGCAAGGCCGGCTTCGAGGCCTATGTGGTCGAGGACGCCACGCGCGCCATCGACCTCAACGGCTCGCTGGCCGCGGCCTGGAAGCAGATGGCCGCCAAGGGCGTCAAGCGCATCCAGTCCAGCGACGTGGAAGGCGCATGAGCGCCGCGCCGGGCCGCCCCAAGGTGCTCAGCACCGCAGCGCACAGCGCGAAGGTATTGCAGTGACCCGCGCATGACGGCCTACGCCCTGCGCGTCAACGGCGTCGAGCGCCGCTTCGACACCCCGCCAGAGACCTCGCTGCTGCACCTGCTGCGCAACGACTGTGGCCTGAACGGACCCAAGTACGGCTGCGGCCTGGGCCAGTGCGGCAGCTGCACCGTGCTCGTGGACGGGCGGGCCGCGCGCAGCTGCGTGGTGCCGGCCCATGGCGTGGCCGGCCGCAGCATCACCACGCTGGAAGGCCTCGGCACGCGCGAGGCCCCGCACCCCGTGCAGCAGGCCTTCATCGATGCCCAGGCCGCGCAGTGCGGCTACTGCCTGAACGGCATGGTCATGGCCACCGTGGCCCTGCTCGCGCGCGTGCCGCAGCCCAGCGATGCGCAGGTGCGCGCCGAGCTCTCGCACAACCTGTGCCGCTGCGGCACGCACCTGGAGATCCTGGACGCGGTGCGGCGCGCCGTGCAGCGCTGCGCACAGGCCGGAGCGGACCGGTGATGCGGGCCGACCAGGTACCGGCCTCGCGCGCGGCGCTGCGCGCCGAACAGGGCGTGCTGCTGGTGCTGCGCGAGATCCCGCCGCCGCCCGCGCCCGCGCCGGGCCAGCCGCCGGCCGTGCCGGGCAACCCGGCCGAGGGGCCGGAGGTGCTGCTGGCCTGCTGGGACGACGGCAGCGCCACGGGCTTTGCCGGCCACGTGGACCTGGGCACCGGCCTGCGCACGGCGCTGACCCAGATCGTGGCCGAGGAGCTGGACCTCGCACCGGAGCGGGTCCGCATGCTGATGGGCAGCACGGCCAGCGCGCCCAACCAGGGCGCGACCATCGCAAGCGCCTCGATCCAGATCCACGCCGTGCCGCTGCGCCAGGCCGCGGCCCAGGCGCGCGCCTGGCTGCAGGCCCAGGGCGGCACCGCGGCGCTGGCGGGCCGCCAGGTCACGCTGGTGCTGGATCCGCAGGCCGCGCTCAAGCCCGTCGCCGACTACCGGCTCGTCGGCCAGTCCATGGCGCGCGTGGACATCCCGGCCAAGGTGCATGGCGAGCTGGTCTTCGTGCACGACATGCGCGTGCCCGACATGCTGCACGGCCGCGTCGTGCGGCCGCCCTATGCGGGCCTGGACGCCGGCGACTTCGTGGGCAACACGCTGGACGGCGTGGACGAAAGCTCGATCGCCCACATCCCCGGCGTGGTCGCCGTCGTGGTGCAGCGCGATTTCGTGGGCGTCGTGGCCGAGCGCGAGGAGATGGCCGAGGCCGCGATGGCAGCGCTGGCCGTGCGCTGGAAGCCCTGGCCCGGCATGGCCGGCGTGGACCAGACCGAGCAGGCGCTGCGCGCCAACCCGTCCCAGCGCCGGCTGCTGCTCGAGCAGGGACAGGTGGACGCGGCCATCGCGAGCGCCGCCGCGCACATGCCGCGCAGCTACGTCTGGCCCTACCAGCTGCACGCCTCGATCGGGCCGTCCTGCGCGCTCGCGCACTGGCATGGCGAGAGCGGCGCAGGCCCGGTCGCCACGGTCTGGGCCGGCACGCAGAACCCGCACGTGCTGCGCGCCGACCTCGCCCTCTTGGCCGGCGTGGCCGATGCACGCATCGACCTGGTGCGCATGGAAGGGGCCGGCTGCTACGGCCGCAACGGCGCCGACGACGTGGCGGCCGACGCGCTGCTGCTGTCGCGCGCGGTCCGCCGGCCCGTGCGCGTGCAGCTCACGCGCGCGCAGGAGACGGCCTGGGAGCCCAAGGGCGCGGCCCAGCTCATGCAGATCGACGGCGGCCTCAACGCCGACGGCTCGCCGGCCGCCTACGACTTCGAGACCTCCTACCCGAGCAACGGCGCGCCCACGCTGGCCCTGCTGCTCACGCGCACGGTGGAGCCCGTGGCCAAGGCCTTCGAGATGGGCGACCGCACGGCCGTGCCGCCCTATGCCTACGCCCATCTGCGCGTGGCCGCCAACGACATGGCACCCATGCTGCGGGCTTCCTGGCTGCGCGGCGTGTCGGCGCTGCCCAACTCCTTCGCGCACGAGTCCTACATCGACGAGCTGGCCACGGCCGCGGGCGTGGACCCCGTGGAGTACCGGCTGCGCCACCTGCCCGATGCGCGTGCGGCCGAGCTCGTGCGCGCCACGGCCGCCAGGGCCGGCTGGAAGCCGCACACCGCGCCGCAGTCGCAGCCTGCCGATCCGGCGAACAGCGAGATCGTCCGCGGCCAGGGCTTCGCCTACGCGCGCTACATCCACAGCAAGTTCCCGGGCTTCGGCGCGGCCTGGGCCGCCTGGGTGGCCGACGTGGAGGTCAACCGGCGCACGGGCGAGGTGCATGTGAGCCGCGTGGTCGTGGGCCACGACGCGGGCCTCATGGTCAATCCGGCCGGCGTGCAGCACCAGGTGCATGGCAACGTGCTGCAGACCACGAGCCGCGCGCTCAAGGAGCGCGTGCAGGTCGAGCCCCACACTGGCGTGACCTTGAACCGCGAATGGGGCAGCTACCCGCTGCTGTCGTTCCGCGAGGTGCCGGTCGTGGAGGTCATGCTGATGCCGCGGCCCGGCGAGCCGCCGCTGGGCGCGGGCGAATCGGCCTCGGTGCCGGGCACGGCCGCCATCGCCAACGCGATCTTCGACGCCACGGGCGTGCGCCTGCGCGCACCGCCGTTCACGCCCGAGGTCGTGCGCGCAGCGCTGCACCAGGGGCAGTTGCCTCCACCGCCGCCAGCGCCCGTGCACCAGGCTGAGCAGGCCGAGGAACCGCCGCGCGCGCCCTCCGGCCTGCCGCCCGATGCGCCGCTCCCGCGCCGCAAGCCGCTGTGGGCCGTGGCGCTGGCCCTGGTGGTCGGCGGCATCGCCACCGTGGCCGGGCTGGCCGGCTGGCGCAGTGCCATCGCGCCCGTGGCGCGCCCTGCGCTGGACACCTACAGCGCCGCCACCATCGCGCGTGGCCGGCTGCTCGCGGCCGCCGGCGACTGCGTGGTCTGCCACACCGCACCGGGCGGCCAGCCCAACACGGGCGGGCGCGCCATGGACACGCCCTTCGGCACGGTCTACAGCACCAACCTCACGCCCGATGCGGCCACCGGCATCGGCAGCTGGTCGCTGGCCGCCTTCCAGCGCGCCATGCGCGAGGGCATCTCGCGCGACGGCCGCCACCTGTACCCGGCTTTTCCGTACACCGCGTTCACGAAGATGACGGACGAAGATCTCACGGCCGTCTACGCCTACCTCATGGCGCAGCCGGCCGTGGCCCACCAGCCACCCGCCACGCAGCTGCGCTTGCCCTTCGGTCTGCGGCCGCTGCTGGCCGGCTGGAATGCGCTGAACCTGGACACAGGCGCCTGGCAGCCTGACCCGGCGCAGACGCCGGAGTGGAACCGCGGCGCCTACCTCGTGAACAGCGTGGGCCATTGCGGTGCCTGCCACACGCCGCGCGATGCGCTGGGCGCCGAGCGCGGCGGCGCGGCCTTCCTGTCCGGCGCGCTGATCGACGGCTGGGAGGCCCCGGCGCTGACCGGCCTGTCCAAGGCCCCCGTGCCCTGGAACGCCGACAGCCTGTACGCCTACCTGCGCCACGGCCACAGCCGCGAGCACGGCGCGGCCAACGGCCCCATGGCGCCCGTGGTGC
>DATKFT010000955.1:0-3852 GCA_035544335.1 Pseudorhodoferax sp. | reverse complement strand
CCTCGCGCACGAATGGCGTTGCCGCGCTGTGCAAAGCTGCAGCGATACAGGTCATACAGCCTGTCGCTGGCCTCGCCTCCGATGGGATCTGCCGGCGGGACAGGAAGGAATGGCCGGGCACTGTGTGGTCCATCTCAAGCTAGAAAAAATACTTCTAGCTTCAAGAAAATCTATGCATTCAATGAATGGATATGCATTTTCTACCACGAAAAGCGCTGCGACCAAGGCGTACCAATGGAATGGGCGCGTAGATGTCTTCTGACAGATCTAACCAACAACCGGAATGGATCAATATGCAGCCGAATGTGGAGTAGTGCACACAATTGTTCCAAAGCTTTGGTTATCGAATAAAGAAAAACAATGCATTGGACAGATGGAGCTACCGTCCACCATGATCAACATCAAGTTCCACATCCTGTAACAGGTGCTGAGTGCGTCGCATTGCCCATGGATTCCTGCCCAGTGTCCCATCGCGACACCTGCCGCCACCGGCAGCCGCGGTTTGTGTGTGGCAGACCTGGCGGCAAGGCATCGGCCTGCGTCCAGGACGTCGGCCAGACCGCCGAGGAACATGCCCGTGCCGCGGCCTCAACGGCTGCCCCGCAAACGCAGTGACGAGGAGCCCGACCCCATGCCACATCCATTGATCGACAGCATCGCGCCCCAGGCCAGCCTGTTCTCCAGGCTGCGCCAGGCCTTGCAGACCGCGTCCGGCTCCGACGAGCTGGAGGAAGGCCCTGGCGAGGTGGTCGTGGAGCATCTGCAGCAATGGGGGTACACGGTGGTGCGCCATGCGGGTGGCGCCGGTGTGGTCGGGCAGCTGCGGCGAGGCGATGGCTTGAAGCGCCTGGGCCTGCTGACCGACATGGCGCGGCGCCCGGGTGCCGCGGGCGCGCGCGCGGCCCAGATCCGCCAGGACGTGTGCGGCGGCCACGCGGCCATGCTGCTCGGGGCGGCGCACTACCTGGCGCGTCAGGGCGATTTCAGTGGCACGCTGAACCTGATCTTCCAGCCGACCGGCGATGGCGACCGCGACGACAGCCGTCTGGCGCGCGAGGCGGTGTTCGCACGGAATCCCTGCGATGCCGTCTACGCCATGCGCAGCGCGCCCGGCCGCCCACCGGGTCGCCTGCTGCTGTGCGATGGACCGGCCATGGCTTCGCACGACATGGTCACGGTCACGCTGGAAAGCGTGCACCGCGATGGCAGCGCGTCACAGGGCACGACCGACCCGGTGGTGGCGGGCGCGGCCATCGTGCTGGGCCTGCAAAGCATTGCCACGCGCAATGCCGAACCGCTGCAGATGGCGGCGATCACGGTCGATGCCTTCGAGACCGGCCATGCCGACGGCCTGTTCCCGCCCACCGCGATCCTGCGGCTGGGCGTGCGTGCGCTCGACGGCACGGTGCGCGAGATGCTGCTGCGGCGCATCACCGAGCTGGCCGACTGGCAGTCGCGCAGCTACGGCGTGCGGGCCGCGCTGGCCTACAGGCGCTGTGCGCCGCTGCTCGTCAACAGCCCCAACGAAACCGAACTGGCGCGCCAGGTGGCGCTGGAGCTGCTGGGGCCGGGCATGGTGCAGACGCAGTCGCGCGCCATGGCAGGCGGCGAGCCCCTGGCCTGCATGCTCGAGAACGTTCCGGGCAGCTACCTGCAGATCGGCAGCGGAGCGGGGCGGCTGGACAAGGCTGCGGGCTCGGATGCCGGGCCCGCGGCGGCCCGGGGCCTGGACGACCAGAGCCTGGTCATCGGTGCCTCGTACTGGGCCATGCTGGCCCAGTGCTATCTGATCTAGGGACGGGGGCGTCCGCGCAGGGCGCCGCGCCGCTCAGACCCGCTCGAACACGGCTGCGATGCCCTGGCCGCCGCCGATGCACATGGTGACCAGCGCGTAGCGCCCGCCCGTGCGCTGCAGCTCGTGCAGCGCCTTGACCGTGATCACGGTGCCCGTTGCGCCGATCGGGTGGCCCAGCGAGATGCCCGAGCCATTGGGGTTGACCTTGGCCGGGTCCAGACCCAGGTCGCGGGTCACGGCGCAGGCCTGGGCGGCAAAGGCCTCGTTGGCCTCGATCACGTCCAGGTCCGAGACCTTCAGGCCCAGCTTCTCGAGCAGCTTCTTGCTGGCCGGCACGGGGCCGATGCCCATGTACCGGGGGTCCACGCCGGCGTGCGCATAGCCGAGCAGGCGGGCCAGCGGCGCCAGCCCGCGTGCCTTGGCCACCGAGGCGTCCATGAGCACCACGGCGGCGGCCGCGTCGTTGAGGCCCGAGGCGTTGCCGGCCGTGACCGTGCCGTTCTCCTTGATGAAGACGGGCTTGAGCCTGGCCATGTCCTCCAGCGTGGCATCGCCGCGGAAATGCTCGTCGGTGTCGAACACCACGTCGCCCTTGCGGCCCTTGGAGACCACGGGGACGATCTGCTCCTTGAAGTAGCCCGCGGCGCTGGCCTTGGCGGCGCGGCGGTGGCTTTCCACGGCCAGCCCGTCCTGGTCGGCGCGCGTGATGCCCCACTTGGCGGCGATGTTCTCGGCCGTGACGCCCATGTGGATGGCCTGGAAGGGGTCGTGCAGCGCCCCGACCATCATGTCCACGAGCTTGGTGTCGCCCATGCGCGCGCCCCAGCGCGCGTTCAGCGAGGCGTAGGGCGCGCGGCTCATGCTCTCGGCGCCGCCGCCGATCGCGATGTCGCAGTCGCCCAGCTGGATGGCCTGGGCGGCCGAGACGATGGCCTGCAGGCCAGAGCCGCACAAGCGGTTCACGTTGAAGGCCGGCGTGTCCTCGCTGCAGCCGCCTTCGAGCGCGGCCACGCGCGACAGGTACATGTCGCGCGGCTCGGTGTTGACCACATGGCCGAACACCACATGGCCCACCTCCTTGCCTAGGACCTTGGCGCGGGACAGCGCCTCGCGGACCACCAGCGCGCCCAGCTGCGTGGGCGGAACGTCCTTGAGGCTGCCCCCGAAGGTACCGATGGCGGTGCGCACACCGCTGACGACGACGACTTCACGACCCATGCTGCTGCTCCTGGTAAGAAAAAGGGTGGCCGGCGCCGCTGCGCTCTGGCAAGCCGGCGATCTTCCCATGCGCAGGCCAGCGCCGGTGTCGCCAAGCTGCCAGACGTCACAATTCAGTGCACTCCATGGATGTGCCGCGTGCGCGCCTGCACGCGGGGTGCGGGCTCCTCGGTCAGCGTCTTGAGGATGCCGCAATCCCCGGCGGCATGGGGCTGGCCACACTGGCTGCGCAGTGCCTTGAGCTGGCGCTCGAGCGCGCGCAATTCGCGGATGCGCTGGGCCACATGGCCGATGTGCGCGTCCAGCAGCGTGTTGACGCCTGTGCAGTCGCCGTCGGGTGCATCCTGGAACTGCAGCAGCGTGCGGATCTCGTCCAGGGCCATGTCCAGCGCGCGGCAATGGCGGATGAACGACAGCCGCTGCACATGGCTGGCCGCGTAGTCGCGATAGTTGCCCTCGGTGCGCGGCGCGGCCGGCAGCAGGCCGGCGCGCTCGTAGTAACGGATGGTTTCCACCGGTGTGTCGGTGGCGGCGGCGAGTTCTCCGATCTTCATGGGGCTTGACTCTACAGTGGCTACAGGGTTTCCAATGCCTGCAACAGAGGAAAACACCACATGAAGCAATGCTGTTCAGAACCCGTTGCGCGTCCCCAAACGGCCCACGCGGCCCAGTCAGGGGGACCGGCGCACCACCATGGCGATGCCCACGCCCACGCGCACGACGAGGCAGGCCATCTGCACGACCACGACCATGGCAGCGGCCCCGGACCGTACCGGCTGGCGGCCGCGCTGACGCTGGCCATCGCGGCCGAGCTGCTGCACTTCCTGGCCGGCGATGCA
>DATKFT010000954.1:0-4809 GCA_035544335.1 Pseudorhodoferax sp. | reverse complement strand
TGCCGCGCGCGACGTAGCCGCCCGCACCGGTGCGACATGGATCGCGATGCCCGCGATCCGCTACCCCGAAGACCTCACGGACGATCTGCACCCCACGCAGGAGATGTCCGATCGCTGGTGCCAGGCCATCGCCGATGCAGTGAGGGCCGCCGCGTGAAGACCGAGACAACGGACCTGCTGGTGGCAGGCGCCAAGGCCGCGCCTGGCCTGTTTGGAACTGCCCTGACCATGGACACCATCATCGCCGTCGCCACGCTGGTGTTCATCCTGCTGCAGATCGCGTACCTGATCCGCAAGTGGGTGCGAGAGGAAACGGAGTGGGGGCGCAAGATCCGGCGCTGGGCCGAACGGCACGGCATCACGCGACCGATGCCGCTGGACGAGATGGGGGCTGACGAATGAGCCTCAGCCTGCCACGTACGCCGTCCGTGCCCGCCGCGGTGCTGCGCAAGGGCGCGGTTCCGGCCGCGTTGCTGGCCGCGCTGACCAGCCCTCTGGCCTACACCACGCTGGAGCGCTGGGAGGGCAACGTGCTGCAGGTCTACGCCGACCACCTGGCCGGCGGCCTGCCGACCTACTGCGCCGGGCGCACGGACCGAACCGCGGTCGTCGGCACGCGGCTAACCACCGACCAGTGCGCCGAGGTCAACAAGGCCACGCTGCTCGAGTACGGCTACGCGGTGCTGGGCTGCGTGACCTGGGACTACCTGACGGCGCGCCGCCTGGTCGGCCTGACGGTGTTCGCGATCAACGTGGGCAAGGATGGCGCCTGTGGCTCGCAGGCCGTGCGCCAGATCAACGCGGGCCAGGTGCTGGCCGGCTGCGACCTGATCGCGCGCACGCCCAGCGGGGCGCCCAACTGGTCGACGGCCGGCGGGGTGTACGTGCAGGGCCTGCAGAACCGCCGGCAGGCCGAGCGCGTGCTGTGCAGGGATGGCGCATGAGGATCCCCTACGCACGCGAAGCCGGCGCCGTGCTGCTGCTGGCCGCACTGGCCGCCAGCCACTGGGCCGCCTACCGCCAGGGCGGCGCCACGGAGCGCGCGGCTCACGCCAACACGCGCGCCGCGCACGCCCAGCAGCTGCAGCGCCTCGCCGACAAAACTGCGGCCGCTGCCACCTCCGCCCAGCGCGTCCAGCAGGCCCTTCAGCAGTTCGTGGCCGCCATCGACACCCAACGCACCCAGGAGCTAGCCCATGCCCTCGCTGACAACGACCGCCGGCGCACTGCTGATGCTGCTGGCCCTGGCCGGCTGCGCATCCCCGCCGTCTGCCCCGGACCCCGCGCCGGTGCAGATCTGCCCGGCGCCGCCCCCGCCGCCGGCGTGGACGCTCCAGCCGCCGAGATCCCTGCAGCTGTTCGACAGGAGCTTTGGGATCTCCGGGCAGCCCTGATCACCGAGCGCGCGCAGCTGCTGGCCCTGCAGGACTACGCGCGTGCGTGCAGCGCGCCGAGCCCATGACCTGGCACCTTGAGCCGATCCAGCTGCATGGCCGGCGCTTCGTCTCCGGCAGGAGCTTCGAGGCGGGCGACCCGTACGCTAGCACCGTCATCGTGCAGATGCTTGGCCGTGGCCGGGTCTACCTGCGGGGTCTGCTCAACGATGGTACGCAGGGGCCTATCCGTCGCTCCGACTACCTGGAGCTGCGCGACAAGCTGCGCACCGAGTACGGCATCGAGCACATCGAGAGCGAGCGGCACGGGGGGGCCAAGGTGCACGACACCGGGCCGGCGCCGCTATGAGGCCGCCGCCGCTTTCTTCACGCGGACATCCAGTTCCAGGCCCAGCGCCTTGAACGCATCGGCCAACGTGTCGATCTTGGTCGCGTGGTGCAGGTCGAGGATGCGCGTGACCTCCTGAGGGCGCACGCCCATGCCCTTGGCCAGGTCTGCCGGGCGAGTGCCGGACTTGATCGCGGCATTCAATAGTGCCACCTTGGCCGTCACCGAGACCGGCAGCGCGACCAGCTCTTCGCCGTGCTCGGCCTTGCTTGGCTCCGGGACGACTCGCTTGTCGTCAAAGTAAAAGTCCATTGCGGTCAGCAGCGCGTCGGCTGCCATGGCGCGGGCCTCGTCCAGGGTATCGCCCTGGGTGATGGCCTCAGGGACATCGCGGAACGTGACGACAAAGCCGCCATCCGGATCTGGCTCGAATCGAGCGGGAAACTTCAACATGTGCACTCCGTAACTGGCAGGTAGTGAGCGGCTGAGCATGGGCGGACAGGCCCTTGCGGGCCTTCCTCCTCACTTGATGTTCAGCTGCTTGAGGATTGCCCTTCTGAGGCCTTCTCCAAGCTCCTTGGCGGGGTGTCGAGGCAGGGTGGTTTGTTTGCCGTTGAGGTACACCTTCCAGTGGTTCGTACCGTTCTCGACTCTGGCCCCCTGCGACTCAAGCCACCGCTTGAACTCGCTGATCTTCACTACCTGCCTTCCTGTTGTTGCGATGGCTCAATTATAAACATTAATGCGTAGCATGGAAAGCATTTTTGTTTATTTGATTGAGCGTCGCCGTCACAGAGATGAGCGCAGCAGGTCAGCCCTGCATGGCAGGCCGGCTGGCCTTCCACTCCTCGCCGGCCACGTCCACCCAGGCGCCGAATTCCTCTGGCGTGAAGCGGCGCATTTTCGTCCCGGCGACCCGCTCCAACGCCTGGAAGAAGGGGTGCCCGCCTACCGAGTGATCGCACGCCGATGCCTCGGCCATGGCTTCGGACAGGGCTCCCCACCTCTTCGCGTCCCGCACCATGGGCAGCACCACGCCGTCACGTTCGGCGCGCTTGATGAGGTTCGCCAGCTCTCCGGCGTAGTGTGCCGGCGCCAGCGCGCGCCATGCATGGCCGTCGCATCGCTCCTTGCATCCGTGCGGGCATCTGCCGACGTGGCAGATTTCGGGGCCTTTGATCAGCATGTGCTCTCCATCGTGTGTTGTTCGACCCACTGCCTGCCGCGCTCGGTGATCTGCCAGTCCTGGCCGATGTAGCCGCGCTGGATGAGCGTGTTGATGCAGGTCCTGGGGTAGGGCGTTGATCCGCCCTTGCCGGGCGGATTGCGTCGTAGGCCGCGCGTGGCTGCCAGGGTCAGCAGGCGGGCCTGTGGGGTGGTGAGGTCAGGCATGGTGTTCACACATCGGCTCCTTCCTTCTCCGTTGGGGTAGGAGTGCCGGCACAGTCGTTGCACACGGCGGTCTCGATGGTCACCGGACCGCGGCGGCTTTGCGCCTCACTGCGATCGATGAGCGCGCTGAGCTGCTGCGGGTATCGCCACTTGCCGCACCGTCCGCATTCCTTCTGGCGCAGGCCGGCCTTGTGCTGGACCTCGGCCCACTCATGCCACTGCAGGTAGCCGCTCGGCGCCTGGTCGCCGGGCTTGAATTCCGGCATCACGAGCATGTGGATGAGGCTCATGGCTGCTGCTCCAGCAGATAGACAAGGTCGGCGATCTCGGCGTGACGCAGGCACAGGTGCTTGCCGGCGATCACGAACTTGGCGGAATGCAGGCACTGCCCGCTCGTGCTCGGTGTGTCGTTGAGGTACTTGGTGATGCGCTGGGCCTCGCACCGCGGCGGGGGCGGCTGCCGCGTCAGGTGTGGCCACGGCTGCGTGGCCAGCTTGGTTAGGCACGTCACTTGGATCACTTCGCACCTCCCTGGGCCTGGGCGGCTGGCTTGTTTTGGCCAAGCTCCTGAGCTGCGTACTGCGCAAATCCAGCCAGCTCCCACTCCTCGGGCTCCACGTCGGCCGCGAAGTGCACCAGCTTCTCCGCATCGCAGGCGCGCACGATCTCGCCCCACAGCACGGCCTGATCCATCGATGTCACGACCTGAAGTGCGACGCACACGCCGCGGCTGAACCCGGTGTCTTCGGCGACGAGGTCGGGTGGAGGCGCCCCGTTGACAAGATCCCAGAAGGCGCGCCGGTTGCGCTCCTCCTCTTGGCGCTCGGCGAGCGTCTTCGGCTTCTGGCGCTCCGCTTCTGCCTCAAAGTGGCGCTTTGCGGATTCGATGACGAGTCGCTCCTCGACCCCTTTGCGGAAGACCACGCCGCCGACGCGGGCCGGCTTATCCAGCCGGGGTTTGCCATCCTTGAGCGGCGGCATCGTGGCCGGGATGGCCTTTGTGCCGGCCGGTGCCGGCTCCTTCCGGCCGGTGCCGGCCAGTTCCCGCAGGTCGCGCGCGGTCTGCTCCACTTCCGGCATGTAGGGGTGGCGCTCAATGTCGGCCACCATCACGTCGCTCTGGATGAACTCGACATAGCCCTCCAGAAGGTCGGCAGCTCGCTCCACAGCGTACAGCTCGTCCTCGTCAAACCGCGGCCCGGGAGCCGCCACCGCAGCACCAGGGGCGGGCAGTTCCATCCAGCGCAATGGCGTTGCGCTGACAGACCAGTTCCGGTCCTCGTGTTCGTTCCACTCGTACCAGCCGGCAGGGCAGTACCACTCGTCGTCTGCCTCGTCGTAGGTCCCGAACTCGTCGGCGTCGTCGCCTCCGGCCGGCAGCGTCTTGGCCTCGACCCACATCGCCCGGATGGGGTGCTTGCGGCCGATGTCCAGCAGGACAGGGGTCTGAGACGGCGGCAGCTGATCCACGCTGATCCACCCCTGCGGCTCTGCTGCTGAGGCGGCAGAGAGAGCGGCGACAAGTGCGTGCCACTCCTCGGCGGGAACCACGGCCTTGTCGACAGGGATGCGATTGCCGCTGCGAAAGCGTGGGGCGATGGCCTCAACGGCCGCTCGCACATCGCCAGCCATAGGGTGAACGGTGCTCATGCCGCACCTCCCGTCACCGGCTTGGCCTTGGTGCACTTGGTCTGC
>DATKFT010000953.1:0-2470 GCA_035544335.1 Pseudorhodoferax sp. | reverse complement strand
CAGGCTGGGTTGGGCAGCCGCGATCGCGGACAGTGTGGCGACAGGACATGCAGGCACGTGGCGGACCTTTTTTCGGGGCAGTTGGACGACCGCCGAACTGTACGAAGCCAGGGCTGGCGGCTGCGTCGTCGCATGCGACGGTTTTGCTGTGCGAACTCGTCTTTTTCGACGATATCCCACACCTTTGTACGAATCCTAGCATTCACCGTCGAATCCAACGAAGGAGACAGTCCATGAAAATTTCAAGGCGCAATATTTCTGCACTGGCCCTTGCAGCCTGCCTGCCACTGGTGCCGCTGGGCGCCGCGGCCAACGGTTTTCCCGACAAGCCCGTGCGCCTCGTGATGCCGTTTCCGGCCGGCGGCATGGGCGACATCGTGGCGCGCCATCTGGCCACCGACCTGGGCAAGCTCTGGGGCCAGCCGGTCGTGGTGGACAACCGCGCGGGGGCCTCCGGCATGATCGGCAACGAGCATGTGGCGCGCTCGGCACCCGACGGCTACACGCTGCTGCTGGGCATCAGCCAGCTCGCGCTGGCACCCAGCCTGTACCCCAGGCTGGCCTACGACGTCGAGAAGGACTTCGTGCCGCTGGCCCGCGTGGCCGATGCGGTGTCGGTGTTCATCACCAACGATCCCGGCATCCGCTCGATGAAGGACTATGTGGCCTTGGCCAAGGCCAGCCCCGACAAGTACAGCTACGGCACCTACGGCGCGGGCACCACGGCCCACATCTTTGCCGAGATGTTCAGCCGCGAGAACGGCATCCGCGCCGTGCACGTGCCCTACAAGGGCGCCGCGCCCATGATGACCGACCTGCTGGCCGGCCATGTCTCGCTCTCGTTCAGCGACCTGGCCACGCCGCTGCCCTATGTGCAGTCCGGCAAGGTGCGGGCCTATGCCGTCACGGGCAGCCGGCGCGCGCCGCTGCTGCCCGACGTGCCCACCTTCTCCGAGCTGGGCTACAAGGGCTTCGACGTGGCCGGCTGGTACGGGCTCTTCGCGCCCGCCAAGACGCCGCCCGAGGTCGTGCGCCGCATCCGCGCAGGCGTGGACCAGGTCCTCAAGAGCCCCGAGATGCAGGCCAGGCTGACGCAGCTGGGCCTGCTGCCATCGACCGACACGCCCGAGAGCTTCGAGCAGCGCCTGCGCGACGACGTGGCCTACTGGAAGAAGGCCGTGGCCGACAACAACATCCGCATCGACCCATGAGCGGCGCCGTGGCGGCCGTCACCGGCATCGGCGAGACGGCGTATGGTCGTGGCGTGTCCGAGCGGAGCAGCCTGGCGCTGCAGCTCGACGCCGGATTGCGCGCGGTGCGCGACGCGGGCCTGGCACCGCAGGACATCGACGGCATCCTGCCCATGGCCACGGGATCGGCGCTGGCCGAGGACTTCATCCAGAACTTCGGCATCGCCGACCTGCGCCTGTCGGCCACCGTGCCCATGGGCGGCGCCAGCGCGGTCGCCTCGCTGCAGCTGGCCTGCGCGGCCATCCAGGCCGGCATCTGCCGCCATGTGCTGCTCGTGGCCGGCCGCGACGGACGCGGCGGCGCCATCGGCGAGCGGCTGCGGCTGATGCCGCAGTTCCGCACCGTGGCCGAATTCGAGACGCCGTCGGGCGCGTTCGCGCCCGTGCAGCTGTACGCCCCCATGGCGCGCCAACACATGGCGCGCTACGGCACGCGCAGCGAAGACCTGGCCCATGTCGCGGTCGCCATGCGCCGCCATGCCATGGGCAACGCCAACGCCATCATGCGCAAGCCCATGACGCTGGCCGACCACCAGGCCTCGCGCATGGTCTCCGAGCCGTTCCGGCTGCTGGACTGCAGCCTGGAGAGCCACGGCGCCGCGGCCGTGGTCGTCAGCGCCGCCGCGGCGGCGGCCGACGGCCCGCACCGCCCGGTGTCCATCCTGGCCGTGGCCGAGGGGCATCCAGACTCCCCCTCCTCCATCACGCAGCGCGCCGACCTCACGCGGCTGGGCCTGGCCAAGGCCGCGCCGCGCGCCTTCGCGCAGGCCGGGGTGACGCATGCCGAGATCGACGTGGCGCAGATCTACGACTGCTTCACCTACATCGTGCTGTGCCAACTGGAGGACCTGGGCTTTTGCGCCAAGGGCGAAGGCGCGGCCTTCGTGCGGGACGGGCGCATCGAACTGGGCGGCGCGCTGCCCGTCAACACGCACGGCGGCCTGCTGAGCCAGGCGCACATGGTGGGCATGAACCACACCGTGGAGCTGGTGCGCCAGCTGCGCGGCGACGGCGGCGCCAACCAGGTGCCGGGCGCCGAGACCGGCCTCGTGACAGGCTATGGCGACATGGGCGACGGTGCGGTGGCGATCCTGCGCCGCGGAGGATGACGATGGACTTTCCTGCATCGGTGGACACCCAGCCTTACTGGGATGGGCTCGCCCAGGGCCAGTTGCTCGTGCAGCGCTGCAGCGCCTGCGCACGCTGGCGGCACTACCCGC
>DATKFT010000952.1:0-2992 GCA_035544335.1 Pseudorhodoferax sp. | reverse complement strand
CTGGCCTTGACGAGCTTCACGAACTCGCGCATGGAGTTGGCCGGGAAATCCGGCCGCGCGAGCAGCACCGTGGGCGCGGTGTTGATCGTCGCGATCGGCTGCAGCTTGTCGATCTGGAAGCTCAGGTTCGGGTAGAGGTGCGGCGCCACCGTGAAGCCCGTGTTGGAGCCCAGCAGGATGGTGTAGCCGTCCGGTTGGGCCTGCGCCACGGTCTGCATGGCCACGATGTGGCCCGCGCTGGGCTTGTTGTCGACGATGACCTGTTGGCCCAGCCGCTCGCTCATGCCCTGCGCGGCCTGGCGCGCGATGATGTCCGTGATGCCGCCGGGCCCGAAGGGCACGACCAGCCGGATCGGCTTGTTCGGGTAGTTGTCGGCCTGCGCCGCTGTGGCCAGGACCGCGGCCAGGGCCGCGAAGATGGCCGCTGCGGCCAGGCGTTTCGTGCGTCGTTCCATGCTGCTGTCTCCTTGTGGACGCATGCTAGGCCGGGCCTGCTCCCAAGGCTTCCGAGGTTTGGCTATGCTGCAGCTTGTTTTGAATTGCAGAACACCGACCGGATATTTCGAAGGAACATGGCCATGGACGCACCGCATCCGGCATCCAGTGGCGGCGACCGCCAGTTCGCCACGACGCTGGCGCGCGGGATCGACATCCTGCGCTGCTTCACACCCGAGCGCCCCGTGCTGGGCAACCGCGAACTGGCCGACCTGACCGGGCTGTCCAAGCCCACGATCTCGCGCTTCACCTACACGCTGACCGAGCTGGGCTACCTGCGCCCGGACCGGATCTCGGGCAAGTACCAGCTCGGCACGGCCGTGCTCACGCTGTCCTACCCGCTGCTGGCCAACATCCCGCTGCGCCAGGTGGTACGGCCGCACATGCGCGAGCTGGCCGAACAGGTGGGCGGCTCGGTGTCGCTGTGCATGCGCGAGCGCCTGAAGCTCGTGTACGTGGAGACCGCCCGCTCACGCTCGCTGCGCGCGCAGCGCTACTCGGACATCGGCATGTCGCACCCCATCATCGCCACGGCCAATGGCCGGGCCTACCTGGCCGCCTGTACGCCGGAGGAGCGCACCACGCTGCTCAACGAGATCCGCGTGAAGACGCCCGAGCACTGGGCCCAGTGGGGCGCGTCGGCCGAGCAGATGATGGCCTTCTGCCTGGACCACGGCTTCGCCTACTCCTACGGCGAGTACCGGCCCGACGTGACCACGGTGGGCGTGCCCTACCGCCCGGCCACGGGCGGCGAGCTCTATGTCTTCAACTGCGTGCTGGGCGCGCACGCGGTCAAGCCCGGCCAGCTCGAACGCGACATCGGCCCCGCGCTGCTGGCCATGGTGGCCAGCCTGCCCTATGTCTGAGCTTGCGGCCTGAGCTTGCGGACCGTGCAAGCCACGGTCCGCACACCGCAGCGGCCGGCGTCCTTCAGCCCGCCGACGCCTGCCGGTGCGCGTAGACCTGCAGGTGCACGTAGGCGGCCGCCAGCAGGGGCGTCGCGATGCCGGCCTGCTGGCCGCGCCGCACGAGGTCGCCGACGATGGCTTCGGCCTCGATCGGGCGGCCGCGCTGGATGTCGCGGTACATGGACGTCGCGAAGGGCGAGCCCTTGGCCGTGAGCTGCTGCCGGGCCGACTGCAGGAAGGGCTCGGACGGCGCCTCGCCTACCGCCCGCACCACGGCCACCACCTCGTCGAGCAGCTGCGCGGCGAACGCCGTGCCGCCCGCACAGGCTTCGATGTCGCCCACGGTGCCGCGCATCAGACAGGTGATGGCGCCCGTGGCGGCCAGCAGCGTCCATTTCTCCCACATCTCGCGCGCGATCGCGCCCGACAGGCGGGCATTGATCGCCGCCCCCTGCATGAAGGCGTCCAGGGCCTGGATGCGCGGCGTCGTGCTGCCATCGAGCTCGCCATAGGCCAGGTCCTGCAGCGGCGTGAGCTGCACGATGCGGCCGTCGTCTTCGAGCACGGTCGCCACCTTGAGCGCGCAACCCACCACGTTGTGCGGCGTGAAGCGCCGGGCCAGCACCTCCATGTGGCCCATGCCGTTGAGCACCGGCAGGACCATGGTCTGCACGCCGACCGCTGGCGCGATGTCCTGCACGGCGGCATCGAGCTGAAAGCCCTTGACGGTCAGCAGGATCGCGTCGTAGGGGCCTGACAGCTCGGCCGCCGTGACCACCTGGGGCTGCAGTGCCACGTCGCCATGCGGGCTCGTGACCCGCAGGCCAGCGGCGCGCAGCTGCGCGGCCCGCGCGGGCCGGACCAGGAACGTGACATCCCTGCCGGCCTGTGCCAGGCGGGCACCGAAATAGCCACCGGTCGAGCCGGCTCCCACCACGAGCAAACGCATGTCTGTGTCCTTCAGTCGATCAGTTGGAAGATGCGGCGTCGGCCGCGCGGTCCAGGCGCGGGTAGTCGACATAGCCCGCGCCATCGCCACCGTAGAAGGTGGCGCGCTGGTAGGCGTTCAGCGCTGCGCCCTGGCGGATGCGTTCGGGCAGGTCGGGGTTGGCGATGAAGGCACGACCGAAGGCGATGGCGTCCGCATGTCCGGCCGCGACCGCGGCCTCGGCCGACGCGGGCGTGTAGTTGCCCGCGGCGATCAGCACGCCGGGCCACAGCGGGCGGAACAGCTGCGAGGCCGATGGCACGTCCTGGTGGTCCACATCGGCCTGGCCCGCGCCGCTCGCGCGCGGCTCGATCAGGTGCAGGTAGGCCAGGCCCAGCGTGCCGAGCTGCGCGATCACATGGCTGTAGAGCGGCAGCGGATCGGCCTCGCCGCTGTCGTTGGCGACGCCGAAGGGCGACAGGCGCACACCGACGCGCTCGGCACCGACGACCTCGGCAACGGCCGCGCTCACCTCCAGCAGCAGCCGTGCCCGGTTTTCGATCGAGCCGCCATAGGCGTCGTCGCGCTGGTTCGAACGGCTGTGCAGGAACTGCTCGATGAGGTAGCCATTGGCGGCGTGGATCTCGACACCGTCGAAGCC
>DATKFT010000951.1:0-2839 GCA_035544335.1 Pseudorhodoferax sp. | reverse complement strand
CATGGCCGGCATCGGCGGGCGCGTGTTCAGCTGCGGCCGCATCCACGACGCGGACTTCTCGCTGATCGGCGACGGCCGCTGGGAGCACCACGACGCGATCGGCGAGCGCACGCTGGGCGAGGCGCTGGACCTGGCCGCGCGCTGGCACGGCGCCTTCGACGGCCGCACGGGCGTGCAGCTGTCGGCGCACGCGCCCGACACCTGCTCGGACGCGCTGCTGGCCCGCATCGGCGAGGCCGCGCGCGGCCAGGGCCTGCGCGTGAACACCCACCTCGCGCAAAGCCGCAAGGAGGTGGCGCAGGTGCTGCAGCGCTCGGGCCGCACGCCGGCCCAGCTGCTCGACGAGGTCGGCCTGCTCAACGACCGGCTGGTGGCTGCGCACTGCCTGTTCCTGGACGATGCGGACCTGGCCCGCTGCGGCCGCGCGGGCATCCACGTGGCCCACATCCCCAAGGGCAACGCGACGGGCGGCACGGCCGCGCGCACCTCGGCGCTGCGCCGCGCGGGCGCCGCGCTCACCTTGGGCACGGACAACATGCACGCCGACATGGTCGAGGTGCTGCGCTGGGCGCTCGCGATCGGCCGCATCCAGGAGGACGGCGTGGACGACTTCTGGCAGCCCCAGCATGTGCTGCGCATGGCGACGCTGGGCGGTGCGCAGGCCATGGGCCTGGCCGAGCGCATCGGCAGCATCGAGGTCGGCAAGCAGGCCGACCTCGTGGCCTTCGACTTCCGCCGGCCCCACCTCGTGCCCTGCGTGAACCCGGTCGGCAACCTCGTGCACACGGCCCAGGGCCGCGACGTGGAGCATGTCTGGGTCGACGGCCGCCAGGTCGTGGCCAGCGGCCGGCCCACGCAGGTGGACCTCGACGAGATCCTGGCCGACGCCCAGCGCGCGGCCGATGCGCTGTGGCGGCGTGCGCGGGAGGGCGGGGCATGAGGCACGCCTTGCGAGGCCCTGGCTGCCCGGGATGCCGCAGCGGCGTGCGCGTGCGATGCTGCCGCCTGGGCCGGCCCGTTCCCACGCAGCGCGAGGCAGGTGGTGCCGGCATGGGGGCGCAGGGGCCATTCGCGGCCCGGCGCCTGCAGGCAAGCCGCTCCGCGGGCGGGCGAGCGCCGCGCCTGCCGGCCACCGACGGCGCCCGCGAGCGTGCCCCGGAGAACGCGTGCCGGCGCCGCCTGCCGTCCAGGCCGCAACGCCCGCACGCCGCCATCCCCAACGCAGCAACAGGAAGCGACGCATGAACACCAGAGACTTCGCCGGCTACGGCTGGAACTACCCCGCGCTGCGCTGGCCCGGCAACGCGGGCCTGGCGGTGTCCTTCGTGCTCAACGTGGAGGAGGGCGCCGAGCTCGCGCTGAGCGCGGGCGACGAGCGCAACGAGAGCCACCACGAGGTCACGCACGAGGTGCGGGGTGCGCCCGACCTGTGCATGCAAAGCATGTTCGAGTACGGCGCGCGCGTGGGCTACTGGCGCATCACGCGCGCGCTCATGCAGGCCGGCATGCCGCTCACGCTGAACGCCTGCGCGCGCGCACTGGAGACCACGCCCTGGATCGCCACGGACGCGGCCGCGCAGGGCTTCGAGATCTGCTGCCATGGCTGGCGCTGGGAGTCGCACGCGGGCATGGTGGAGGAAGAAGAGCGCGCGCTGATCGCACGCTGCGTGGACAGCATCCGCCGCCTGCACGGCCGCGCGCCCGTGGGCTGGCACACCAAGTCCTCGGCCTCGGTGAACACGCGGCGCCTGCTGGCCGAGCATGGCGGCTTTCTCTACGACAGCGACGCCTACAACGACGACCTGCCCTACTACGTGCAGGTGGCCGGCCGGCCGCACCTGGTGCTGCCCTACGCGTTCGACACCAACGACATGCGCTTCTTCGACAGCCATGCCTACGTGCGCGGCAGCGACTTCGCCGACTACGCGATCGACGCCTTCGACGCGCTGCTGGCCGAGTCGCGCGAGGCGCCGCGCATGCTGTCCATCGGCCTGCACACGCGCATCATCGGCCGGCCCGGCCGCATCGAAGGCCTGCACCAGCTCATGCGCCACATCGCGCAGCGCGGCGGCGCCTGGTGCGCCACGCGCGAGCAGATCGCGCGCCATTGGCTGGCCCACATGCCGCCGGAGAACGCCGCGTGAAGATCCTGCTCGTCAACCCCAACCTGACCCAGGCCGTGACCGACGCGGTGCTGGCCGCCGCGCGCAGCCGCGCGGCGCCCGGCACCGAGTTCGTGGCCGTGACCGGCCGCTTCGGCCCCGCCGTGATCGGCTCGCGCGCCGAGAACGCGCTGGCCCAGCACGGCGTGCTGGAGCTCGTGGCGCAGCACGCGCCGGGCTGCGACGCCGTGGTGCTGGGCGTGTCGCTGGACACGGCGCTGTGGGCCTGCCGCGAACTGCTGGACGTGCCCGTGGTCGGCATGACCGAGGCCGGCCTGCTGTGCGGCGCCACCGTGGCCACGCGCATCGGCCTCTTGACCAACGGCGCGCGCATGGGGCCGCTGTACCGCGCGCTCGTGCAGTCCTACGGGCTGGGCGAGCGCCTGGCCGGCGTCGCGACGCTGTCGCTCACGCCGCAGCAGATGGTGGGGTCACCCCAGGACGCGCAGGACGCGCAGGAGGCCGTGCTCGAAGCCGCGCGCACGCTGATCGAACGCGACGGCGCCGAGGCCGTGCTGCTGGCCGGCGCGGCCATGGCCTCCATGGCCGAGGCGCTGCAGCCGCGCCTGCCCGTGCCCCTGCTCGACGGCGTGGGCTGCGCCGTGGCGCTGGCCCAGGCCCTCGTGGGCCTGCGGCTGCCGCGCGCGCAGGTGGGCAGCGTGGCGCCCACGGGCGGG
>DATKFT010000950.1:0-22096 GCA_035544335.1 Pseudorhodoferax sp. | reverse complement strand
TCGCCCAAGCGCAGGCTGCTGCTGCCGTCGTAGGCGCCGGCCATGAGCGCCATCATGGCCTGGCCGTAGTCGGCCAGCGGATCCGCCGCGTCACCCTGCACCTCGATGCGCCAGCCGATCGTGAAGGTGACGACGCCGTCTTCGCTCAAGCTGAACACGCCGGACTGGTTGGCATAGGAGCGGCTGCTGTGGGCCGGCAGATCCACGGGCTGCAGGTCCGTGCGGCTGGCCGACGCGCTGCCCTGCAGCGTCTGGCCGGCGGTGGAAGCCGACGCGCCCGCGTAAGGCGTGCGTGCCGTGACGGTCTGGAGGGTCCAGCAGCTCCAGTCGTTGGCGGCGCTGTCGTAGCCCAGCGCGCCGCCGGCCGACTGGGCTTCGGTGTCGAGCCGCTGGTAGGCGTCGGCACCGGACCAGCTCAGCGCGCCGTTGGACACGGTGTAGCTGAATGCGGTGGTGTCGAAACGTGCAACGGCCGCCTGGCTGGCGGCAGCGCCGAACGCGAGGGCCAGGGCCAGGCCGATCGAGGAAATGCGTGTGCTCAAGTCATGTCTCCTGTGGAATCGAAAAAAGGAGGCACGGCGCCGCGGCGCCGTGCCGGGCGGGCTCAGAAGCTGTGAATGAACCGATCGCGCCCACGACGGGGTGCGGCGGGCTGCAGGCGCAGGCGCAGGCCGCCGCCCTGGCTGGTGCCAGGGCAAGGACTGCAACGCCCGCATGCGGCCTGGCGCGCCCCGGCCCGAAGGGCGAGGCCCATGGCGCGACGAGTGCGATGGACGCGGGCCGCAATGGGGCCTCGCGTGGGTGCGAGGGGTTCGCTCACAGCTTCTCAGTACACGACGACCTTGCCGGTCGAGCGCGGGTCGGTGCAGTCGTTGTAGAAGTACTCGCCGCGTTCGCCGAACGTGTACTGGAACGACTGGCCCGGTGCCAGCGGGCCGGCATTGAACAGGCCTTCGAAGAACTGCGTGGCGCAATGCGGCTTGGCGTTGGTGGCCGGGTTGTGGAAGGTCACCGTGGTGCCCACCGGCACGCGCAGGTGCTGCGGTGCCATCGCGTTTGTGCCGCCGGCTTCGGCCCCGCCGACCTGGCCGCCGCTCCACTGGCGCGCCAGCGTGACGGTGTTGTTCACGACGCTGCCCTCCACCGCGGCGGCCGAGATCGGCCGGCGGATCACGGGCTTGGTCGGCTCGGCCGCCTGCGCCACGGTGCCACCGATCTTGAAGGCCCACAGGTGGTCGCCGCGCTGGGCCGAGTCACCGTAGGGGATGCCGGTGCCGCCGGCGTAGATGGCCATGTACTGCTCGCCATTGACCTCGTAGGTGATGGGGCTCGCGCTGATCGCAGCGCCGGTCTGGAAGCGCCAGAGCTCGCGGCCGTTCAGCGCGTCCATGCCCAGCAGGTTGCCGTCGGGCTGGCCGATGAACATGAGGTCCGAGGCCGTGGTCAGGATGCCGTTGCCGTGCGCAAGCGAGTACGGCATGTCCTTCTTCCAGCGGATCTTGTTGGTCGCGGGATCGATCGCGACGATGCCGCCCGTCATCTCGGTGCCCAGCGGGCGCAGGCCGTTGCTGGCCTCGGTCAGCGAGTGCGCCGAGCTCACGTAGCCGAAGCCCGTGTAAACCAGCTTGGTGCTGTGGCTGAAGGAGACGTGGCTCCAGTCGCCGCCGCCGCCCTGGCCCGGGATGGACAGCACGGGCTCGTCCCAGTGCGCCGAATACAGGCAGCCGCGCTTGAAGTTGGGCACGGCGCGGGCCGGGCCGCTGTCGGTCACGCACAGCGGCATCCAGGCGTCGCCGCGCGGATAGGGCTGCGTGGGCCAGGTGTTCTGGCGCGCGTCCTGCGGCACGGGCTTCTCGTCGATGCCGACCAGCGGCGTGCCGTCGCTGCGGTCCAGGATGTACCACATGGCCGTCTTGCTGCCGTAGATCACGGCCTTGCGCGGCTGGCCCTTGACGGTCACGTCCGCGAGCACGGGCGCGTTGACGTTGTCCATGTCCCAGATGTCGTGGTGCACGGACTGGAAGTGCCACTTGTAGGCACCGGTCTTGGCATCGGTGGCGACGATGGAGTTGGCGAAGAGGTTCTGGCCCGGGCGCTGCGAGCCGTCCTGCGAGGAGCCGCCGCGCGCGTTGCCGAAGGTCCAGTAGACGAGGTTGAGCTCGGGATCGACGGCCGGGTGGATCCAGGGCGTGGCGCCGCTCTGGGGGCCGCCGCCCCAGGTGTCGTAACCGAACTCGCCGGGGCCGGGAATGCCGAAGAAGTGCCACTTGAGTTCGCCGGTGCCGGCGTCCACGGCCAGTGCGGCGCCGCGCGTGCCGTCGTTGGTGCCGATGTAGAGCAGGCCGTCGTGGTAGACCACGCCGACCTTGGCCACGTTGCCGTAGCCGTTGATGGCCTTCTCCCAGACCACCTGGCCGGTGTCCTTGTTGAGCGCCACCACGGTGTTGCCCGTGGCGATCGTGTAGACCAGGCCCTGGCCGATGGCCGGCCCGCGCCGCGTGATCGTGCCCTTGCCCGGGTAGACCCACTTGGTCTGGCCCGTCACGCCGTCCACGGCATGCAGCTTGCCCAGCGCCGACTCGATGTAGATCACGCCGTCCTTGACGATGGTCGTGCTCTGGTTGGTGCCGGTCGTGATGCCACCTTCGATCTCGTTGAGCCAGATCGCGCCGAGCTGCTTGACGTTGGCCTTGTTGATCTGGCGCAGCGCCGAGTAGTTCTGGTTGCCCAGGTTGCCGCCGACCTTTTCGACGTCGCGCGTCGTCGCCGTGCAGCAGCCCGGGGACTGGGCCTGGGCCAGCGCCGGCGGCGCGGCCGCCAGGACGCCCAGCGTCATGATCAGGGAAGGTACGAGCGCAGGTCGCATGCAATGTCTCCGGTGGTGGTTGGAACGGGGGCGGCACGGCGCAACAGGCGGCTGCGCCATCTCCGGCTGCGCGCTGCCTCAGCGCGCGCCGGTTATGAAAATACTTTCCATATGGAAATTATTTCCATCTTAAGCCGCGCCAGGCGATGCCGCCCTGGGGTAAACCTCTACGCAGTTCAGGCGATCGGCCCGCCGCCGCAGGGCTGCGCTGCTCTGGAGTGCCCCGGCTTCGGGTGACAATCCCCGCCCATGAGCAGCCCCCTGGAACGTTCCCTGTCCGTCCTCGAATACCTGGCCGCGCGCCCCGAAGGCAAGGCCTTGTCGGCCGTCGCGCAGGACCTGGAACTGCCGCTGTCGGCCTGCCACCGGGTGCTGACCGAACTCGTGCGCTGCGGCTATGTGCGCCAGATGCGCGACCATGGCGACTACGCGCTGACCACCAAGCTGGCCGCGCTGGGCCTGTCCTACCTGGGCGGATCGGGCATCGTGGACATCGCCCAGCCCATCATCGACCGGCTGGCCGACGTGTCGGGCGAGCTGGTGCGCCTGGCCATCGTGGACGGCGACCGCCTGACCTTCGTGGCCAAGGCCCAGGGCGCGCGCTTCGGCCTGCGCTACGACCCCGACATGGGCATCGACCTGCGGCTGTCGTGCAGTGCGGGCGGCCACGCCTGGCTCATGACGCTGGCCGAGGAACGCGCGCTGGAACTCATCGTCAAGCAGGGCTTCGGCGAACCGGCCGCGTACGGCCCGCGTGCGCCCACGACCTGGAAGGCGCTCGAGCAGGTGCTGCAGGAAGACCGTGCGCGCGGCTTCTCGCTGATCGAGGAGGTCTACGCGCCGGGCATGAACGCCATGGCGGCGCCCGTGCAACGCCGCGGCGAGGAAACCATCGGTGTCATCACGATCGCGGGCCCGGCCATCCGGCTGACCGCCGCGCGCATGCTGGAGCTGGGGCAGGCGCTGACCACGGCCGCCGGCGAACTGGCCATGGCCAGCACGGCCTCGCCGATCTTCGTGCGGCACGCCGCGCGCCAGGCTGCGGCCTGAGCTGTCAGCCCCGCCGACACCTCTGCCTCGTCAGCGGGCACGCGCGGTCGGCCGCGCCGCCCGCAGCGCGACAAGCCGGCCGGCGCTGCGGCCAGCACGCGTCAGAGCGGCTGGCGCCGGCGCACGACGGACAACGCCATCAAGGCCATGCCCAGGCCCACGAGGGCCAGCGACAGGGGTTCGGGCACCTCCCGCGTGGGCGTGCCGCGGCCGTAGAGCAAGGCATGGGACAGCGCCTGCTGGCCCGAGATCGACCAGGTGCCCGCCAGCGTGCCGTCGGCCAGCTCGAACACCGCCCAGTCCGGATCGGCCTGTCCTTCCCCTGACTTGAACGCGATCGCGATCTGGTCGTAGGTCTGGTAGGCCAGCGGGTCGATGGCAAAGCTACCGCTCAGGCCGGCCACGAGACTGGGCGCGCCGGTCAGCCAGCCATCGTGCGCGCCGCTGTTGTTGTCCGAGCCGTCCACGAAGGTCCAGCCCGGGTTCGCCTGCTGGAACGCATCGTTGTTGCCGTTGATGTTGCCCGGCCCTGCCGCGAGGCAGCCCACCACCGTGTTGGCGGTCACCGTGAAGTCGCGGACGCCGGGCGCGCAGGCGTCCGAGGTGACCACATTGGCGTGCACAGAAGAGGCAAGGAGCGTGGCAGCGCATACGCTCAGAAGACGGGCTTGCATGGCGGTATTCCCAGAGTTTCGCCACACCGAAAAAGCACAATGTATGCCGTTTGCGAACATTGTTGTTTTTGTTGCAAAACTTTAGCGCCATCCATGGGCCTTGTTAAAGAACCCGACAAATTCACTTGACACCGGGCCGATAAAGACCCCTGAGAGACCCATGGTGTCGGGCAACTTGCCAGGTCTGGCCACCGCAGTGCCCCCCCGCGCGATCCCCTGCCGTCGGGTGGCCAGCGTCAGTCCACGCTCAGCGACAGCGGCCGCTCGCGCTCCCTCTCGGTCCGGGCCCGCCGACGCGGGCACCAGGCGCCCAGCAAGGGCACGAGCGCACCGGACCGCAGCGCCACGCCGATGAAGCGCTCGGACAGGAAGCCGGTGCCCAGCCCCAGCAGCCCGGCCTGGGCACGCCAGGTCGGCGGCGCCACACGCTTGCCGCTGGCGCCATGGGGACTCCCGCATGTCGATCACAATGGCCGCGCCATCGCGGCGCAGGCCGGTTCCGGCGCCGATGCGAAAACAAGGAGCAGCCCCATGCATTCCCACGATTTCGACAGCCCCCCCGTCGCGCAGCTGCGCGACGACCTCGCACTGGCGCTGCGCGCGGCGGCCCACCACGGCCTGGCCGAGGGCGTGTGCAACCACTTCAGCGTCGAGCTGCCCGACGGCAGCGGCCGCTTCCTGCTGAACCCGCGCGGCCTGCTGTGGTCCGAGGTCCAGGCCGACGACGTGGTCATGGTCGATGCCCATGGCGCCAAGCTGGCCGGTCGGCACGCGGTGGAGCCCACCGCCATGTTCATCCACGCGGCCATCCACCGGCTGTGCGGCCAGGCCGTGGTGCTGCACACCCACATGCCCTACGCCACCGCGCTCACGCTGACCGAGGACGGTGCGCTGGACACCTGTCTGTCGCAGAACGCCATGCGCTTCCATGGCCGCGTGGCCGTCGACCCGCGCTACAACGGCCTGGCCCTGGACCATGCCGAAGGCGAGCGCATCGCGCGCGCCATGCAGGGTGCCGACGTGGCCTTCCTGGCCAACCACGGCGTGGTGGTCTGCGCCGCGCGCGTCGACCACGCCTACGACGACCTGTACTACCTGGAGCGGGCCTGCATGGTCCAGGTGCTGGCCCAGTCCAGCGGCCGCCCGCTGCGCCGCGCCGACCCCGAACTCGTCGCGCATGTCTGCGCACAGACGCTGGGCGAGCGGCTGCAGTCCGAACTCTTCTTCGCCGCGCTGCGGCGCCAGCTGTGAAGGAATCACCCCCGTTTGGACTTCTCACTGCGTGTAGAAGTCCCATCCCCCCTCTAGGGGGCGCCGCGAGCGGCCGGGCAGAGCCCGTTCCGCCGCGTCTGCTGGCATGGCCTGCTCCGCGGCCCTCTGAACCTTTGCTTGCTCGCCAGTTTTGTGTCTTGCAGCCGGCGCGCAACACCATGGACCACTGAGATGCCCCCTCCCCCGACACAGGCCCTGGCCGCCATCTGGGCGCTGGCCGATCTGCCCGCGGCCGCGCTGGACAGCCTCGCGCTGACCGGCGCGGACCCCGTCGTGCCCTCCTCCTTCGCCGTGGGCACCGCGGCCCAGGCCAGCATCGCGGCGGCCGCGCTGGCGGCCTGCACGCTGGGCCAGGCGCGCGGCGCGGCGCGCCGGGACGTGGCCGTGGACATGGCGCACGCGGCCGCCGAATGCTCGGGCTGGTTCAGCCTGGACGGCCAGGTGCCCGAGGCCTGGGACGCGTTCTCCGGCCTGTACGCCTGCGCCGACGGCCAGGTGCGCCTGCACGCCAACTTCGCGCACCACCGCGACGGTGCGCTGCGCCTCTTGGGCCTGGACCCCGCGCACGCGGCGCGCGCCGACGCCGAGTGCGTGCTGCAGGGCTGGCGCGCGCTGGACTTCGAGCAGGCCACGGCCGAGCGCGGCCTCGTGGCCACGGCGCTGCGCAGCTTCGCGGACTGGGACGCCACGGCCCAGGCGCAGGCCGTCGCCGCCCAGCCGCTGCTGAGCATCACGCGCATCGGCGATGCGGCGCCGCTTGCGCTCCCCCCCTTGCCGCACGGCGCGCCACCGCTGGACGGCCTGCGCGTGCTGGACCTCACGCGCATCCTGGCCGGTCCGGTGGGCGGCCGCGCGCTGGCCGCGCTGGGCGCCGACGTGATGCTGGTCAACAGCCCGCAGCTGCCCAACATCTCGGCCATCGCCGACACCAGCCGCGGCAAGCGCTCGGCCCATGCCGACCTGCGGACCGCGCCGGGCCAGGCGCAGCTGCGCGCGCTGCTGAGCCAGGCCCATGTGTTCTCGCAGGGCTACCGCCCCGGCGGCCTGGCCGATCTGGGCTTCGGCCCCGAGGCGCTCGCGGCGCTGCGGCCCGGCCTCGTGCAGGTCTCGCTGACGGCCTATGGCGCCCAGGGCCCCTGGGCGCCACGGCGCGGCTTCGATTCGCTGCTGCAGACCGCCATGGGCTTCAACCATGCCGAGGGCGAGGCCGCCGGCGACGGCCGGCCGCGCGCCCTGCCCATGCAGATCCTGGACCAGGCCACGGGCCAGCTCATGGCCTTCGGCGCCGCGGCCGCGCTGTGGCGCCAGCAGCGCGAAGGCGGCAGCTGGCATGTGCAGGTCTCGCTCGCGCAGACCGCGCACTGGCTGCGCGGCCTGGGCCGCGTCGCCGGCGGGCTGCAGGCCGTGGCAGCCGCGCGTGCGCCCTTCCTGGAGACCGTGGACTCGGGCTTCGGTGCGCTGTGCGCCGTGCGCCCGTCCGTGCGCCTGGACGGGGTCCACCTGGCCTACCGCCGCCCGTCCATGCCCCCCGGCAGCCACGCGAGCGCATGGACCTGAGCTGGCAGATCGGGCCGGTCGTGCTGCCGGCCGCGCTGCTGCTGGTGCTGGCCTCGGTGCTGCTGGCGCTGTGGCTCGCCAGGCGGCTGGCCCGGCCGCTGGGCATCGACGTGGAACCGCGGCTGTGGTGGCTGCTCGCCATCGCGGCGCTCAGCGCGCGGCTGGCCTTCGTCTGGACCTACCGCGAGGCCTACCTGGCCGCGCCGCTGGACATGCTGGACATCCGCGACGGCGGCTGGACCCCCGTGGCCGGCATCGTGGGCGGCTGGCTGGCCGCGGCCGTACTGCTGCCGCCGCGCCGGCCCGAGCGCCGGCCCGTGCTGACGGCCTTCGCGGCCGCCACGGGCCTGTGGCTGGCGGGCACGCTCGCGCTGCAATGGCACGGCCAGCAGCAGGCCCGCAGCCTGCCCGCGCTGCAGCTCGTGGCCATGGACGGCAGCAGCGTCGACCTGCAGTCCTTCCGCGGCCAGCCCCTCGTGCTGAACCTGTGGGCGAGCTGGTGCCCGCCCTGCCGCCGCGAGATGCCCGTGCTCGCACGGCTGCAGGCCGAGCGCCCGGACGTGCACGTGGTCTTTGCCAACCAGGGCGAAGGCGCGGCCCCCGTGCTGCGCTACCTGGCCGCCGAGAAGATGCAGCTGCGCAACCTGCTGTTCGACCCCAAGGCCAGCGCCGGCCAGGCCTTCGGCCACCGCGCGCTGCCGGCGACCTACTTCTTCGACCGCGAAGGCCGGCTCGTGGACGCCCGCATCGGCGAGCTCTCGCAGGCCACGCTGGCCCAGCGCATGCGAGAGCTCGACCGCTGACTTCAACGGCTGGGGTATGGTTGCCGCTCACCCATACAAGGAGACAAGATGCACCGATCCCCCAGCCGCCTGCGCCGCAGCGCACTGACGCTGCTGCTGGCCGCCACGGCCGCGACCGCGGCGCCCGCGCTCCTGGCGCAAACGGCCTACCCCAGCAAGCCCATCACCGTGGTCATCCCGTTCCCGCCCGGTGGCCAGACCGACGTGATCGGCCGGCTCGTGGGTGACCAGCTCGCGCGCCGGCTGGGCCAGCCCGTGGTCGTGGAGAACCGGCCCGGCGTCAACGGCTCGCTGGGCTCCGAGCAGGTCGCGCGCGCCGCGGCCGACGGCTACACGCTGGTCGTCACGGGGCCCGGCACGCACGCCATCAACCAGCTCGTGAACCACAACGTGAAGTACGACGCGCGCAAGGACTTCACGCACATCGGCATGCTCACGCGCGCGGGCAACGTGCTGCTGGCCTCGCCGGCCTTCAAGGGCAAGAGCGTGGCCGACGTCGTGGCGCTGTCCAAGGCCAACCCGCGGTCCATCAACTTCGCGCTGACCGGCATCGGCTCCTCGGGCCACATGTCCATGGAACTGCTCAAGCAGGCGGCCGGCATCGACTTCAACGCCGTGCCCTACAAGGGCGATGCCCCGGCCATCACCGACCTGATCGGCGGCCAGGTGGACCTGCTGTTCGTCAACGCCACCTCGGCCGGCGCGCAGGTGCGCGGCGGCAAGCTGCGCGGCCTGGCCGTGACCAGCCCCGAGCGCAACGGCCTGCTGCCGGATCTGCCGACCATGGCCGAGGCCGGCCAACCCGAGGTCGTGGCCCAATCCTGGACCGGCCTGGCCGGGCCCGCCGGCCTGCCCGCGGCCGTGGTCGAGCGGCTCAACCGCGAGCTGCAGGCCATCCTCGCGCAGCCCGAGGTGCGCGAGCGCTTCGCGGCCACGGGCAACAACGCCGTGCCCGGCACGCCGGCCGACGCCGAGCGCTTCATCGCCGACGAGGTGGGCAAGTGGAGCAAGGTCGTCAAGGCCGGCAACATCCGCATCGAGTAGGCCCCGTCGGGCTGTCCCCGCAAAGGGGCTGCGGGCCGCGGCGCCAGGCCTGCCGGCGCAGGCTGGGACCGCGCGAACGGGCCGCGTCTGCAGGCCTGCCCCGGGGCCTTCCGACGCTTGGCTTGCGCGCCGGTCCTGTGCCCTACAGTCGGTGCAGTGTTTTGCACACGGAGATGAACACCTTGCAACCCAACCTCTTCAAGCGCGCGCTGCGCGAAGGCCGCCCGCAGATCGGCATCTGGTCCACGCTGGCCTCCCCCTACGCCACCGAGCTCGTCGCCGGCTCCGGCTACGACTGGGGCCTCCTGGACACCGAGCACACGCCCAGCGACGTGCCGCTGATGCTGAACCTGCTGCAGGCCGCCGCGTCGGCGCCGCCGGCCGCGGGCTGCCCACCCATGGAACCCGTCGTGCGGCCGGCCTGGAACGACACCGTGCTGATCAAGCGCTACCTGGACATCGGCGCGCGCAGCCTGCTGCTGCCCTTCGTGCAGAACGCCGACGAGGCCCGCGCCGCCGTGCGCGCCACGCGCTATGCGCCGGACGGCGTGCGCGGCATGGGCGGCTCCACGCGGGCCACCAACTTCGGCCGCACGGCCGGCTATGTCGCGCATGCGCACGAGGAGATCTGCGTGCTCGTGCAGGTGGAGACGCAGAAGGCGCTCGCGCAGATCGAGGCCATCGCGGCCGTGGACGGCATCGACGGCATCTTCATCGGCCCGGCCGACCTGTCGGCCAGCATGGGCCACCCGGGCAACCCCCGCCATCCCGAGGTGGACGCCGCGATCGACGACGCGATCCGGCGCATCCGCCGCACCGGCAAGGCGCCCGGCATCCTGATGACCGACGCCGAGCGCGCGCGCGCCTGCCTGGACCTGGGCGCGCAGTTCGTGGCCGTGGCCATGGACCTGCTGCTGCTGCGCAACGGCGCCGACGGCGTCGCAGCCCAATGGCGCGCCCACAAGCCCGGCGCGGGGCGCTCCGAAAACTATTGAGCCATTCCCGCACCGCGCGGACGGCCAAGCCCGCTCGCATAGCATGCCGCCATGCCACCACTGACCCAGGCCCTGCTCGTTGCCAACATCGGCATCTTCGTGCTCCAGATGCTGCTGGGAGGCGACCTGCTGGCCTGGTTCGCGCTGTGGCCGCTGGACTCGGGCATGTTCATGCCCTGGCAGATCGCCAGCTACGCCTTCCTGCACGGCAGCCTCACGCACCTGGCCTTCAACATGTTCGGGCTGTGGATGTTCGGCGGCGAACTCGAACGCGTCTGGGGCTCGCGCCGCCTGGGCGTGTTCTACGCGGCCAGCGTGGGCACGGCCGCATTGGCCCAGCTGCTCGTGACCTCGGCCACGGGCAGCATGGCACCCACGGTGGGCGCCTCGGGCGGCCTGTTCGGCCTGCTCATGGGCTTTGCGATGGTGTTCCCGCAGCGGCGCATCACGCCGCTGCTGCCCCCGATCCCGATGCCGGCCTGGCTGTTCGTCACGCTCTACGGCCTGATCGAACTCACGCTGGGCGTGACCGGCAGCGCCAGCGGCATCGCGCATTTCGCGCACCTGGGCGGGCTGCTGGGCGGCTGGCTCGTGATCCGCTACTGGCGCGGCCGGCCGCCGTTCGGGCGGCGCTGAGCGCCAGCACCGCGCCGGCCCTGGTGGGGCCCGCCGCCCTCTTCAGTCGTCGAAGGCGGCGTCGTGCTCCACGATGCCGAGCTGCGCATAGGCCTTGTCGGCGCCGCTGAGTTCCCAGACCGCGGCGCCACCGCGGATCGCGGCCGCGAACTCGGCCTCCTTCTTCATCTTGGCCTGGGCCGCGGCGAGCACACGTGCGGCCTCGGCGCGCGGGATGGCCAGCACACCATCGCCGTCGGCCACGATGAGGTCGCCGGGCCGCACGAGCACGTCGGCACAGGGGATGGGGATGTTCACGCCGCCGCCCTTGCCCTTGTCGGCGTGCACGGGCCACACGTGGGTGGCCCAGACCGCAAAGCCCATGGCCAGCACCTGGTCCACGTCGCGCACGCAGCCGTGCACGACCACGCCGGCCAGGCCCTTCTCGACCGCGTAGGTGGTCGCCACGTCGCCCCACTGCGCGGCCGAGGTCTCGCCGAGGCTGTGCACGACCAGCACGTCGCCGGGCTGGGCCAGGCGCAGCGCGCGGTGCATCATGAGGTTGTCGCCGGGCTGGCACAGCGCCGTGACGGCCGGGCCCGCGATCTTCGCGCCCGGCGAGATGCGCCGCATGCGCGACGACATCAGGCCGGTGAAGCCCAGGTGGGCCGTGCTCTCGTGCAGGTCGGCCACGGTGACCTCGCGCGCCTGGGCGCAGAGTTCGGCGGCCACGCGGTTCACGCGCAGGTAGACATTGGACTGGCTCATCTGTTCTCCAAGTGGGTGCGGTCGCCCGCTTCGCGTGAAAGCCCGCACGCGCGGCGCGGTACCAATAGCCGCGGAGCAGGCCATGCCAGCAGACGCCGCGGATCTGGCTCTGCCAGGCCGCTGGCGGCGCCCCTGGGGGGATCGGACGGCCGCGCGCAGCGCGGCCGTCCAAACGGGGAGCTCATGGTTGCGGCAGGCAGTGCTCGGCGGCCGGCACGCGGAAGGTGGTGCGCTTCATGAGCCGCGGCTGGGTCAGGTACATCTGGTCGCGCCGGTGCAGCACGCAGCCGTTGTCCCACACCATCACGTCGCCGTTGTGCACCTTGTGGCGGTAGACCAGCGAGGATTCGCCGCCCGCGGCGAACAGCAGGGGCAGCACGCGCGCGTTCTGCTCGGCCGTGAGGCCCTCGATCTCCACCAGCGTGGTCTGGTCCGCGTACAGCGCCTTGCGGCCCGTGCGCGGGTGCGTGAGCACCACGGGGTGGCGCGCGTCCGGCAGGCTCAGCAGCGCGTTGGCCTTTTCCTTGTCCTTGAGCTCGGCCGTGTTGAGCATGGCGTAGCGCTTGGCGTAGCGGTACACGCCGGTGCGGCCATCGATCAGCGCGCGCACATCCTCGGGCAGCAGCTCCCAGGCGCCGTACTGGTTGGACCAGTAGATGTCGCCGCCGTCGCGCGGCACCTCGGTGCCGTACAGGATGGCGCCCGTGGCCGGCCGCACCTGGAAGGTCTGGTCCGAATGCCAATCCACGTCCTCGCCGCCCGCGAAGCCGCCCACGAAGCGGCCGTCGTGGTATTTCAGCGTGCTGAAATAGATGATCTCGGGGTGGTAGGGCGACTGGATGTCCTTGCGCACCGTGGTCTCGCAGACGCCGAACTGCTCGGTGAAGCGCACGAGCTCGTGCTCCTCGAGCGACTGGCGGCGGAACACCATCACGGGTGTGCGCTGCCACTGGGCCTTGAGTTCGGCGATGGCGGCGGCATCGTCCAGCAGGTCGGGGATGAAGGCATGCACCTGCACGACATAGTCGGAATGCAGCGGTGTGGTGCGGATCGCGGTCATGGGCGGGGGGTCTCCAAACTTCGGTGCCCGGAACCTTAGCCCCAGACCTTTGCCAGGGGCGCCTCGGCCGGCACGGCGCTTTCACATGTTGAACTTGCGGTGGACGTGGCCGGCGCCGGCCACAGGTAGCCCGCGTCCAGCGCCTCGAAGCGCGCGCAGCCGATCTGGGCCAGCACCATGTCGATCTCGCGCCGCATGGTCTGCAGCGCATGCAGCGCACCGGCCTGGCCGGCCACGGCCACGCCATACAGCGTGGGCCGGCCGAAGATCACGGCATCGGCGCCCAGGCAGCGCGCGATCACGGCGTCCGAGCCGCGCCGCACGCCGCTGTCCAGCAGCAGCGGCAGCTCCGGCCCCACGGCCGCGCGGATGGCCGGCAGCATCTCGAGCGGCGCGGGCGCGGCGTCGAGCTGGCGGCCGCCGTGGTTGGAGACCACGAGCCCGTCCACGCCCAGCGCCACGGCCGCGCGCGCGTCCTCGGGGTGCAGCAGGCCCTTGACGACCAGCGGCCCGGGCCAGTCCGCGCGGATGCGGCGCAGGTGCTCCCAGTCCACCATGGGCGCGGGCGTCAGCGTGCCGTACAGGTCGGCCACCTGGCCGGCGTCGGCCCCGGCCGGCGCGTAGGGCAGCCAGTTGCGCATCATCGGGATGCCGCCCGTGCGCAGGTAGCGCAGCACCCACATCGGATGGCCCAGCGCCTCCAGCGCCACGCCGGCCGTCATGCGGAACGGGCGCGAGAAGCCGTTGCGCCGGTTGCGCTCGCGGTTGGAGTTCACGGGCACGTCCACCGAGACCACGAGCACGCGCACCTGGGCCCGGCGTGCGCGCGCCACGAGGTCGGCGTTGATGGCCGGGTCGCTCGTGCAGTACATCTGGAACCAGACATGCTCGGGCGCCACGGGCAGCGCGTCCTCCAGCGCCGCGTTGGCCGCGCTGGACAGCAGAAAGGGCACGTCGGCTGCGCGTGCGGCCGCGGCCAGCATGCGGTCGGCGTCGGGCCGGAACAGCCCCGCCAGGCCGGTGGGCGAGATGCCCACGGGGCTCGCGTAGCGGCGTCCGAACAGCGTCACCGATTGCGTGCGCTCGCGCACGTCGCGCAGGTAGCGCGGCAGCAGCCGGTGCTGTGCAAAGGCCGCGCGGTTGCGCGCCAGGCACAGCTCGTCGTCGGCCCCGCCCTCGATGAAATCGAAGGCGATGCGCGGCAGCTTGCGGCGCGCCATGCGGCGCAGGTCGTCCAGGTTGATGGCGGATGAGAGCTTCATGGCGTGGCATGCAAGAACATGGCCACGACCTTAAGCGCAGGCCGCGCCCGTGCCATGCACGGGCGCGGCGCCCGTTTTACATGTTGAACTTGCGCGCGTCGGCGGCCAGCAGCGCCGCCGTGGCCTGCAGCTCGGCACGCAGGTCCGCCAGCCGCTCCTCGCCATAGAGCTCGGGCGTGCCGATCAGGCACAGCGCGGCGAAGGCATCGCCCGCGCTGTCGCTGACGGGCACGGCCAGCGCATGCACACCGGGCACCACGTCGCCCAGGTTCACGCCGAAGCCATGGCGGTCCGAGCGCTCGCGCATCTTCTGCAGCGCCTCGAGCCGGCCCGTGCCGCGCCGGCCGATCTCCTGTGCCACGTTGTCCAGCAGCACGGCGCGCACCTCGGCCGCGGGCCGCGTCTGCAAGATGGCCACGCCGCCGACCGAGGTGAACAGCGGGCGGCGCGTGCCCGGGTAGACCATCAGGCCCGAGAGCACCAGGCTGCCCGCGCGCTGCGCGCAGACGTACTCGTTGCCGCTGCGCAGCAGCAAGAGCGCGATGCCGGCCAGGCGCCGCGCGAAGGCGGCCACCTGCGGCTCGGCCGCGCGCAGCCACTGCGCGCGGTCGGGCAGCGCCAGGCCCAGCTCGCACATCAGCGGGCCGGGCAGGTAGTGGCGGTCGCTGGCGCGCTGCACCACCAGCCGCTCCTCCACGAGGCAGGCCAGCATGCGGTGCACGGTGGCCTTGTCCTGGCCGCAGGCGGCCGCGAGGTCGGACAGGCGCCAGCCGAAGCCTGGCCGCGTGGCGACCATGCGCAAGAGCTTGATGCCGCGCGCGAGGCTTTGCGTGCCGCTGCGCTCGGGGCCGTGTGGCACGGCGGCTTCCAGGACGAGGTCTGCGAGCTTCATGGGGCCTGCATTCTGGGCGCCCGCGCCGCGCCGCGCAGTGCTTTGCGCGTCAAACCAGGGTTAGTCACTAGTCTGGCCGTGCATCGCCTCCCCAGCACGGGCATGCGCGCAGTGCACGCAGCCGCCGCGTCCGTGCGCTCAGCCGCCGGCGAGCGGCAGGCCCGGCGCGTCCATGGACGCGCGCAGCACCTGGCCGTGCGTGGAGTCGGTCACGTACAGCGTGCGCCCGTCCGGTCCGCCGAACGCGAGGTTGGTGGTGGAGGCGCCGGGCTGGCCGCGCAGCACCTGCACGGGCTCGGCCCGGCCATTGAGCACCCAGACGTAGCCCAGGCCCGGATTGGCGACCAGCACCCTGCCCTGCGCATCCACGGCCAGGCCATCCGGCCCGCTCGGGCCGTAGGACGTGAAGAACTGGCTGACCTTGGCCACGCTGCCGTCGGCCAGCAGCGGCACGCGCCAGACGCAGTTGCCGCGCGTGACGGCCAGGTACAGCAGCCTGCCGTCGGGCGACAAGGCCACGCCGTTGGGGCTGGGCACGTTGGCCAGCAGCAGGTCGAGCTGGCCGTCGCGCCGCAGCCGGTAGAGCCGGCCCGTGGGATCGTGCAGGCCGGTCTGGCCCTGGTCGGTGAAGTACAGGTTGCCGGCGGCGTCGAACACCAGGTCGTTGACGCCCTTGAAGCGCTCGGAATTGCGGCGCTGCAGGTGCGGACGGACCTCGCCCGTCGCCACGTCCAGCCGCATGAGGCCGTTCTTGTAGTCCGTGATCAGCAGCGTGCGCGCATCGAGGAACTTCATGCCGTTGGGCTCGCCGTCGTACTCGGCGACCAGCGACCATTGGCCGGTTGTGTCGATGCGGAACACGCGGCCCCAGGGGATGTCGCTCACGTACAGGTTGCCGGCCGCGTCGAACACCGGGCCCTCGAGGAAGGAATCGGTGACGGTGCCGCCGCGGTTGGCGTCGGCCCAGTCGCTGCGCTCGGCGCGGCGCAGCGCGGCGGGCATGGTGGTGAAGACCTCCAGGTCGCGGACCTCGGGTGCTTGCAGCAAAAACATCAGGAATCTCCAGGAAAACCGTAGAACCGGGCCGGGTTGGCGACGAGGATGCCCTCCAGCACGGCATCGGTGCCGCACCAGGTGTGCAGCACGTCCAACAGGTCGGCATCGTTGACGCTGCCCGGCGCCTCGGTGGTGTGCGGCCAGTCGCTGCCCCAGAGCATGCGCTCGGGCGCGGCCTGCACGAAGGCCTGGCCCAGCGCCCGGGCATCGGCGTAGGCCGGTGCGCCAGCACGCGATGCCATGTAGACGCCCGAGAGCTTGAGCCAGGTGCGGCCCGCGTCCAGCAGGCGGCGCAGCACGGCGAAGGCCGCACTCCCCTCGCCTTCGGCCGCGTCGATGCGGCCCAGGTGGTCGACGACCAGCGGTGTGGGCAGATCGGCCAGCAGCGCCTGCATCGCGACGATCTGGGCCGGCAGCGCGAGCAGCTGGATGTGCCAGCCCAGCCGCGCGGCCTTGCGCGCCAGCTGCTCCAGCATCCGCGGCGTGGTCGTGCCCCAGGACTGCGGCGAGACGAAGTTCACGCGCAGGCCGCAGACGCCCTGCGCGGCCAGCCGGTCGAGCGCGGCGTCGCCCACGGCGGCATCGACCACGGCCACGCCGCGTGCAGCCGTCCCCAGCTGGGCGAGTGCGTCCAGCGTGCAGGTGTTGTCGGTGCCGTAGGTGGACGGCGTGACGACCACGCAGCGCTGCATGCCCAGGCGTTGCTGGAGCTGCCGGTAGGCCGCCACCTCGGCCCGCGGCGGCCTGCGCGGCCAGTGCGGCGACGGCGCGAAGCGCGGATCGAAGACGTGCATGTGGCTGTCGCAGGCGCCGGCGGGCACGGCGCGCGCGGGCCGGTTCGTGCCGGCCGAATGCGGGACCGCCGCGGACATCTCAGTCCAGCTTGATGCCGCCCTTGTGCACCACCTCGGCCCACTTGGCATCTTCCTTCTTGAGGAAGGCGCCGAACTCGGCCGGCGTGGAACCCACGGGCTGCGTGCCCATGTCGACGAAGCGCTGCTTGACCTCGTCCTCGGCCATGACCTCGACCAGCGCCTTGTGCAAGGTATTGACGGTGGCGGCCGGCACGCCCGCGGGCAGCAGCAGGCCATGCCACTCGTAGGCCTCGTAGCCGGGCAGCACGGTCTCGGCCACGGTGGGCACGTTCGGCAGGCGCTTGCTGCGTTCGGGCGAGGACACGGCCAGCGCACGCAGCTTGCCCGACTCCACGAGCGGCGCGGCCGCCGCGACGGTGGCGAACATGAAGTCCACCTGGCCGCCCGTCACATCGACGATGGCCGGCCCGCCGCTCTTGTAGCCCACGTGCACCATGTCCAGCGCGAGCTTCTGGCGCAGCAGTTCGGAAGCCAGGCGCTGCACCGTGCCGCTGCCGCCCGAGGCGTAGTTGAGCTTGCCGGGCTGGGCCTTGGCACGGGCCACGAGGTCCTTGACGTCCTTGATCGGCGAATCGCCCTTGACGATCAGCACATTGGGCGCCAGCGCCACCAGCGCGAGCGGCTGCAGCGCGTCGGCCGCATACGGCATCTTGGGGAACAGGTGCGGGTTGATCGAGTACGGCGTCGCGTCGTAGAGCATCGTCGTGCCGTCGGGCTTGGACTTGGCCACGTAGCTTTCGCCGATGGTGCCGCTGGCGCCCGCGCGGTTGTCCACGATCACGCTGGTGCCGAGCCTGGTCCCAAGGCGCTGGGCCAGCACGCGGGCCAGCGCGTCGGCGGCGCCGCCGGGCGCATAGGGCACGACGATGGTGACGGTCTTGTCGGCGAACTGGGCCTGGGCGGCCAGGCTGGCGACCAGGGCGCAGGCGGCGACGAGGGTCTGGACGAGTTTTTTCATGAAGAGGTCTCCTGGATCGGGGTTGGTGGGAGGCGGCGCTCGTTCACTCCGCCTTGAGGTCGAGTTCGCGCGCCAGCTGGGTGTTGTCCCGCACCTCGCGCTGCAGCTGCGCGGCGAAGGGCGCACCGCAGCGGCCCTGGGGTTCCATGCCCAGGCTGCGCAGCTTGTCGACGGTGGCCGGCGCGCGCACGAAGTCCTGCGCCACCTGCTCGAGCCGGGCCAGCACGGGCGCGGGCGTGCCGGCCGGCGCCAGCAGGCCGTACCAGGCATCGGCGCTGTAGCCCTTGACGCCGGCTTCCTCGAAGGTCGGCACGTTCGGCAGCAGCGGCGAACGCTGCGGCGCGGCCACGGCCAGCGCCGTGAGCTTGCCCGACTGCAGCTGCGGCAGCACCGAGCCCAGCGTGGCGAACGAGCTGTCGACCTGGCCGCCCATCAGGTCGGTCACGGCCTGCGCCGCGCCCTTGTACGGGATGTGGTTCATGGCCGTGCCCGTGAGCCGCGTGAAGTGCGCGCTCGCGAAATGGCCCGAGCTGCCGCTGCCCGGCGTGGCGTAGGTGCGCTTGCCGGGTTCGGCCTGCACCTGCTGCAGAAAGGCGGCCAGCGTCTTGACCGGCATGGCCGGGCCGACCGCCAGCACCGTGGGGCTCAGCGCCAGCGTGCAGACCGGCGCGAAGGACTTCAGCACGTCGAACTTCACGCGGCTGCTGTACAGCGCCGGGATCATGGTGTGGTTGGTCGCGCCCAGCAGCAGCGTGGTGCCGTCGGCCGGCGCGCTGGCCACGGCCTCGGCCTCGGCCTCGGCCGCCAGGATGGTGTTGGCGCCGGGCCTGTTCTCCACGATGACGGGCTGGCCGAGCTCGCGCGTCGCATGGTCGGCGAAGGCGCGCGCGACCACGTCGGTCGGGCCGCCGGCCGAGAAGCCGACCACGATGCGCACGGGCTTGGCCGGCCAGGCCGCCGGGGCGGACTGGGCCGCTGCCATGGCCGCGACCGCCAGCAAGGCAGCGCCTGCGCCAAGGCGCGCGACGGTGCAGGCCACCGGTGTCATGCGGCCTCCGGCTGCCGGGCCAGCACGGCCAGCAGGTTCTGCGCGGCCGCCACGCCCATGTTGACGTAGGCGTCGCTGGTCACGCCGCCGATGTGCGGGCTCAGCAGGATGTTCTTCTCGCCCTGGAACGGGTGGCCCGCCACCATGGGTTCGACGGCGAAGCTGTCCAGGCCGGCGCTGGCGACCTGGCCCGAGCGCACCGCCGCCAGCAGCGCATCCTCGTCGATGAGACCGCCACGCGCGGTGTTCACCACGATCACGCCGCGCTTGCACTGCGCCAGCGTGTCGGCGTTGAGCAGCTTGCGGTTCTCCTCGGTCAGCGGGCAGTGCAGCGAGATGGCGTCGGACTCGCGCCAGATCGTCGCGAGGTCCACGCTCTGCACGTAGGCCGGCAGGTTCTTGGCGAACGGGTCGAAGCCGATCACGCGCATGCCCAGTGCATCGGCCATGCGCGCGAAGCGCAGCCCGATGGCGCCCAGGCCCACCAGACCCACCGTGCGACTGCCCAGCTCCAGGCTCTTGTGGACTGCCTTGTCCCAGTGGCCGGCGTGCATGCGAGCGTCCAGCGCAACGACCGACTTCGCGCAGGCCAGCAGCAAGGCCAGCGCCTGCTCGGCCACGGCGGCGGCATTGGCGCCCACCGCGGCCACGACCTCGATGCCGCGCACCTTGGCCGCCACCTTGTCGATGGTGTCCGTGCCGCTGCCGTGCTTGGAGATGACCTTCAGCGCAGGCGCTGCGTCCATGACGGCGGCGCCGACCTTGCCGTAGCGCACGATGATGGCCGAGGGATCATGGGTGCGGCACAGCGCGACCAGGTCCTCTTCGGTCGGCGTCTTGCCGGCATAGACGACGTCATGGCCTGCCAGCAGCGCCAGGGCCTGGGGTGCCAGGTCGGCACCCGTGACGAGAACCGTGCTCACAGCATCTCCCCTTCCTTGAGCACGCCGGCCGTGCGCAGCGCGGCCGTCAGCCACTTGGCGGCCGTGTCGCCGCCCTCGATCGCCGCGATGCGCGCGGCCTCGTCCTTGACCTTTTTGGCCGCCAGCGGCAGCAGGCCGGCGAGCTTCTCGCGCTCGACCACGACCACGCCGTCGGCGTCGCCGATCACGAAGTCGCCCGGGTAGACGGTCACGCCGCCGACCGACACCGGGTGGCCGATGCGCCCGCCCACGTTCTTGGTCGGGCCGTTGGGGTTGGTGCCGACGCTGAAGACCGGGTAGTCCATCGCGTCGATCTCCAGGCTGTCGCGCGCGGCGCCGTCCAGCACCACGCCGGCGATGCCCAGCTTGCGGCAGGCCGTCATCATGATGGTGCCCATCAGCGCCGAGCTCTGGTCGCCCTTGCCGTCCACGACCAGCACGTCGCCGGGCTGGGCCAGCGCGATGGCGGCGTGGATCATGAGGTTGTCGCCGGGGCGCACTTCCACGGTCATGGCCGTGCCGGCCAGCTTCATGCGCGGGTGCAGCGGCCGGATGCGGCCGTGCAGGGCGCCGCGGCGGCCGGCCACGTCGGCAAGGATGGCCGGCTGGTACTGGGCGGCCTCGCGCACGAGGTCGGCGGGCACGCGTTCGAAGCTGCGGACGATGTCGGGAGTGGACATGGTGGTCTTTCGTTCAGTGGTGAGGAGAAGCGGTGTTCAGTTGGCCTGGATGCCGGCCTGCTGGATGACCTTGCCCCAGGTGGCGAGGTCGGCTTTCTGCGTGTCGGCCAGTTGCTGCGGCGTGCTGCCGACCAGCGTCACGCCGAGCTTGTCGGCCATGGCCAGGACTTCGGGGTCTTTCAGGATGCGCACGATCTCGGCCTGCAGCTGCTGCACGACGGCGGCCGGCGTGCCGGCCGGCGCGTAGACCGCCTGCCATTGCTCGACGACGAAGTCCTTGAAGCCGGCCTGGCCCATGGTGGGCACCTCGGGTAGCGCCTTCTGCCGTGCGGCCGAGGTGACGGCCAGCGCCTTGAGCTTGCCGCCCTGCACATGCGGCAAGGCCGCCGCGACCGGCGCGAACATGCAGTCGGCATGGCCGGCCAGCACGTCCTGCACGGCCGGGGTGTCGCCCTTGTAGGGCACATGCGTGAGCTGCACGCCGGCCTGCAGGCGCAGCAGCTCGCCCTGCATCTGCAGGATGGTGCCGTTGCCACCCGAGGCGAAGGACAGCTGGCCCGGCCTGGCCTTGGCCTGCGCCAGCAGCTCGGCCACGCTGTTCCAGGGCCGGTCGGCCGCCGTCACGAGAAGGTGCGGGATGGTGCCGACCAGGGTCACGGGCTCGAAGGCGCGGACGGGGTCATAGGGCATGCGCGGCATCAGGTGCGGCACGATGGCCTGCGGGCCGATCGAGGTGCCCAGCAGCGTGAAGCCGTCCGCCGGGGCGCGCGCCACGGAGGCCGAGCCGATGGTGCCGGTGGCGCCGGCCTTGTTGTCCACGATGACCGTGGTGCCCAGCGCCGGCCCCAGGCGCACGGCGATGGCGCGGCCCAGGATGTCGGTGCTGCCGCCGGCCGGATAGGGCACGACCCAGGTGATGGTCCTGCCTGCAGGCCAGTTGCCCTGGGCCAGGGCCGGCCAGGCAGCGGCCAGCAGCGATGCGGCGAGCGCGCCGAGCAGGCTGCGGCGGCCAAGTGTGCGGGATGTCTCGTTCATGGGTTTCCTCCTGCAGGGGTGCCGAAGCCGTACAGATCGGCGGGGTTGTCGACCAGCACGCGCTGCAGCAGCGCGGGGTCCTCGGTCCATTGCGCGAGCAGTTCCATCTGCTGCGCGTCGTCGGGCATGGGCTGGTGGCCGGCCGAGGCCGAGGCATGGGGCCAGTCGCTGCCCCAGACCAGGCGCTGGGGCGCAGCGCGCAGGTAGCCGCGTGCCAGCGCCGCCACACCGGGGTCGTCGGCCTGGCCCGTGGGGCTCACGATGTAGCCGCCGGACAGCTTGAGCCAGGTGCGGCCCTGCGCGAGCAGGCGCAGCACCAGCGCATGCGCGGGGTGCTGGCCGGCCAGCTTTGGGGCGATGCGGCCGAAGTGGTCCAGCACCAGCGGCACGGGCAGACGCAGCAGGCGTTCGCCCAATGCGGCCAGCAGGTCGGGCGGCGCCAGCAGCTGCAGGTGCCAGCCCAGCGGCGCGATGCGCGCGGCCAGGGCCTCGGTCTGCGCGGCGTCGTGCGTGACGCCCAGCGACAGGTTCAGCCGCGCGCCGCGCACGCCCGCCGTGTGCAGGGCCTGCAGCGAGGACGCGTCGGCCTGCGCACCGACCACCGCCACGCCGCGAGCCTGTTCGCCGCACGCGGCCAGGGCCTGCAGCAGCGGCCGGTTGTCG
>DATKFT010000949.1:0-3872 GCA_035544335.1 Pseudorhodoferax sp. | reverse complement strand
GGGGCTGCGCGATGCGCCGCTGCGCCAGGCCCTCGCGCTCGTGTTGCGGCGTGTGCTGCGCTGGCAGCCGGGCGGCGAAGCCGGTGCCGTGCAGCGGCTCGCGTGCGAGGAGGCGCTGGCCCAGGCCTGCGGCCTGCTGCTGGCCGGCCACGCCAACCTGGCCTTGCCGGCGCCGCAGGGCGGCGATCTCGCGCGCGTGCGCGAGCGCCTGGCCGATGACCTGCTGCACACCCCCTCGCTGGACGAACTCGCGGCGCTGGCAGGCCTGGGCCGCTACCAGCTGCTGCGCCGCTTTGCGCACGCGCATGGCCTGCCGCCGCATGCCTGGCTGCTGCAGCAGCGCGCCGAGCGCGCACGCCGCCTCGTGCGCGACGGCAGCCCGCTGGCCGAGGCTGCGCTCGCCGCGGGCTTTGCCGACCAGAGCCACATGACGCGCGTGTTCTCGCGCCAGTTCGGCTACACGCCCGGCGCCTGGCAGGCCGCGGCGGGGCGGCGCAGCACCCGCTCCGTGCCGCAATAGCGTTCAAGACGGCGCGCCGCGTGGCCGCCAGACTGCGGCTTTTGACTTGCGGACAAGACGACAGCCATGGTGTTCTCCCACAGTGATGCGATCTGGTCGGCCCACCCGGGCCTGGTGGCGGGCGTGTTGCGCGCCGAGGGCATCGCGCCGCAGGCCCGGGCCGACGCGGCCATCGCCGCACTGCACGGCGCAGCCCGCGCGCGCCTGGCCGCTGCGCCCGAGGGCGAGTGGCCCGAGATCCAGGCCTGGCGCCGGGCCTTCTCGGCCATGGGGCTCAAGCCCACGCAGTACCGCTGCGCGGCCGAATCGCTGCTGCGCCGCTTCCGCAAGGAGGGTGGCCTGCCCGCGCTGCATCCGCTGGTCGACGCCTGCAATGCCGTGTCGCTGGCCTTCGCCACGCCCGTGGCGGTGTTCGACCTGGCCCGCATCGCGGGCGATCTCACGGTGCGCCCGGCGCGCGGCGACGAGGCCTATGTGGGTGTCGGTGGCGAACAGGAGCCTCCCGCGCCAGGCGAAGTGGTCTTCGCCGACAGCGCCGGGCAGGCCCACGCGCGGCGTTGGTGCCACCGGCAGAGTGCGCGTTCGGCCGTGCAGCCGGACACGCGGTCCGTGCTCATCGTGGCCGAGGCCTTGCATGCGGATGCGCTCGCGCAGATGCCGCGCCTGCTCGACGCGCTGGGCCAGGCGCTGGACCAGCTCGGCGCCACGGTGATGGCGCGGGCCGTGCTGCGCCGCGAGGCGCCGCAGTTCGGTGGTGGACAGGTCGCGCCGTAGCGTGCCGTGGTGCGGGGCGCCGCGTCAGCCCGTCGACTGCGGCAGCGTGAACACCATGTTCGCCGCGCCGCGGAACTGGCCCTTGACCGTCAGGAAGGCCAGCGTGGCGTTGTCGCCGAACTGCTCGGCCACGTTGCTGCTGGCGGCGGCGCTGCGCGCGACCATGAGGCCGTAGAGGTTCTCCGTCGGCTTGTCGCTGACGAAGTGGTTGCCGCTGCAGCTGAGCAGCACGCCCGCGCACACCACCGGCGTGCCGGCGAACAGGTTGCCGCTCAAAGCCACGGTGTGGAAGATGCCGTCGAACCTGCGTTCCGTGAGCTGCTTGAGCATCTCCTCTCCGAGCGCGAGGCGGCTCAGCTGGTTGTGCGCGAACACCAGCGCACCGCGGCCGGCCGGCACCTCGAAGCCGCCGTCGTTCAGCACCGCGCGCAGCCGCGCGAACGGAAAATCGGCCGGCGGCAGGCCGTGGAAGGCCACATCGCCCGCGAAGATGCAGTGCGTGATGTCGCACAGGCTGGTGATGCCCTGGAACACCGCCGAGGCCCGCGGCGAGGCCGGCAAGGTGCAGCCGCGCATGCGCAGCACGCGCGTGGTCTGCACGGCGAGCCAGGGCCGCAAACTGTCGCTCTTGCCCGCGATGGCCACGCTGTCGAACTCGACCTGCAGGTTGTTCTGCAGCCCCACCACGCCGCGCTCGGTCAGCTGCAGGTTCAGGTCGCGCAGCGCCAGTGCGGCCAGGCCCGTGAACGTGATGGGCATGGCCGAGGCCACGGTGGCGGTCGGCCCGCAGCCATGCAGCGACAGGCGCCGCGCGCCGCGGGTGCTGTTGGACAGGTCCAGCACCAGCCCGTCTTCCAGCACATGGTTGCCGGGCAGGAAACACAGGCACAGCGCGGTGCGCTCTTCCAGCAGCTTGGCCAGCAGTTCGCTCGTGAGCGTGGGAAAGTCGCCGCCCTCGCCGATGGTCAGCTCGCAGCCGCGCGTGCCGCCGCCCTGGGCCGGCGTGGCGGCCTGGGCCGCGAACACCAGCTGCTGCTCGGCGAGCACGGTGCCGCCGCTGGTCAGCAGCTGGGCACGCACGCGCTGGCCGGCCGCTGTGCCGAGCTGCCAGTTGCACTGCGCCAGACCCTGGGCGTCGCAGCTGGCGACCACGCTGGCGCCACTCTGCGTGCCCCAGGGCGCGACCAAGGCCAGGCTGCCGCCGCCGGTCTCGACCGCGAAGCGCACGCGTGCGCCGGCCACCGGCAGCGCACCGCGCGCCACGCGCACGCGCAGCGGCTCGGCCAGCGCGCCGCCCGGCGTGGTGTCCTGGCCGTCGCCGCCCACGTAGAGCAGCTGCGTGAGCCTGGTCAGCGGCGGGAACAGCTCGCGGCAATCGGTGATGGCGCTCACCAGGCCGCCGGCGTCCACCGTCACCAGGCCCAGGCGGGCCCAGCCGTCCTGCACGCCTGCGGGCGGCGCGGCCAGGGGCTCGCCCTCGGGGTCGCGCGGCCACTCCACGTCGGCCGTCACGGTGCGCGCCGGGATCTGCCAGTGGTCGCCCGGCCGGTAGCGCCCGCCCGGTGCGAAGCGCACCTGCACGCCGTCCTCCAGCGTCAGCCACGGGCCTTCTTCCACGGCCAGCAGGTGCTCGCCGCTGGCGCTGGGGCGGTGGTCCCAGCGCCGCAGCACGGGGTGGCGCGCAGCGTCCTGGCCCAGGCCGCCGGACGGCAGGCCGGCCAGCACGAGTTCCAGCGCATCGTCGCCATCGTTCAGGTACTCGAACAGCTGGCCCGCGCGGCCCTGCAGTTCGGCGTCGTCGTCCACCAGCTCCACGCGGTCGTGCAGCGCGAGGTCCAGGTTGGCGTCGCGCCCGCGCATGGCCACACGCACGGTGGTGCGGTTGGTGGCGGTGTCCACGCTGACGGCCTCCACGGGGTAGGCGACCGCGCCGTTCTCGCGCGACCACTTGAAGCGTGCCGCGCCGCTGGCGTCCACGCTGTGGATCTCCACGCGGTAGAGTTGGTTCTCCAGCCGCCGGTAGCCTGCGCTGGCGGCGATGTCGCACACGCCGGTGGCGGCCAGCTGCGGTTCGGCGCGCGCGGCCAGGCGGGCCGTGGACGGGGCGGTCAGCGCATCCCAGTCGCCGGACGGCATGCCGCAGTGCGCGCTCTGGCCAGAGGGCAGCGCCGGCAATGCCAGCGCGCGCACCTGGGCGATCTGCTGCGCACGCGTGGCGGTGTCGGGCCCGCCCAGCGCGACTTCGCGGATGCGCGGGTCTTCCAGCGCGCTGATGTGGCGCTGCCAGGCCCGCAGGTAGACCAGGTGGGTGCCGGCGGGCAGGCGCTGCGGCCAGCCGCCGTCGGGCTGGTTGGCCAGCGAGGCGGCACGCTCCCATTGGCAGAGCTGACCCTGCACGTAGTAGCGGCCTGCGCCGACCTGCAGGCTGCTGGCCGGCAGCGTGGCAGGCGCACCGGCGCCGGTGTCGGCCACGCGCCAGGCCTGGCCGCCACCGAGCAGCCATGGCGCTTCCGTGCCCGCCAGCGACAGGGCCGCCAGGTCGGGGCTGCCGGCCACGGGCTGGGCCGTCCAGCTGGCG
>DATKFT010000948.1:0-2116 GCA_035544335.1 Pseudorhodoferax sp. | reverse complement strand
GCCGTCGGCATCCTGCACGGCCACGCCGATGGGCAGCACGTTGACGGTCTGCTGCAGCAGCTCGGCGTTGCGGGTCGCCTCCTGCTCGCTGTCGCGCAGCTGCTCGCTGAGCTCGCGCAGGCGCTGGCTCTCCGCCGCGCTCTGGCTCGCGTAGCGCGTGGCCAGTGCATGGGACACCAGCACCGAGAAGCGCCGCGCCAGCGCGACGTGGCCGCGGTCGAAACCGGCTTCACCCGCAGGCCGCAGCAGCACCAGCATGCCGCGGCGCTCGCGCACGCGCAGCGGCATGTACAGCGCCGACTGCGCCGACGACAGGCCCAGCGCCGCAGCGCCCTGCCACTCCTGCACGCCGTCGCTCGAGAAGGTGGTGACCACGCGCCCCGCGAGCACCTTGCGGAACAGCGCCGCGACCGGCCAGCTCGATTCCATGAGCGTCTCGGGCTCGGCCACGATGCAGCGCAGCGCCGCCTCGGGCGCGGCCTCCTCCGGCACCACGAGCAGCATGGCCTGCGAGAACGTGAACACCAGGCGCAGCGACTCGAACACGCGCACGAAGGGATCGTCCGCGGGGTCAAGCCCCAGCAGCGACTCCAGCGCATCGAGCAGGTGCTGGGTCTGTGCGCTGGTCCGGGCCAGCGTCTCGTACTGCTGGCGCTGCACGTGCAGGGCTTCGCGCAAGGCCTCCGCGCTCTCGAGCGCCGCCGGGTCGGTGCGGGCCAGGATGTCCATCGCGCCCCGATCAGCCGGCGAACACCACGGCGGAAATCATCAGATTCCCGTGCACGTTGCGCTCGATCAGGTGGCCTTGTTCGCCGAAGGTGAAGCAGCCCAGAAACGGCGTGCCGTGCAGCACATCGCCCACGGCGCGCGCGACCTCGCCGATCTGCGGACCGACCGCGAGCTTGCAGCCACCGCAGTAGACCAGCAGCACGCCGGCCGGCGGCGCGGCGGGATCGGGCAAGGCCGAGCGCGCCTGCTCCACGACCTTGCCGGCCCGTGCGATGAGCCGCTGGCGGTCGCCACGCATGGCATACACGCGCTCGCCCTTCTGCAGGTCGCAGAAGGTGCGCAGCGCGCCCTGGGCCGTGACGGCCTGCGGGTGCACGAGCAGGAACTGCGACACGCCGTCCACGCGGCCCGCATCCGTCGCGAGCGGGCACAGCGCGGTGTCGGCCAGGATCGTGGCGTCGCGGCCCAGCTGCGCGCGGATGCGCCCGCCGGTCCAGCGGTCGTAGACCTGGGCGGCGGGCTCGTCGTCGATGCGCAGGATCTCGCGGCCGCGGGAGGCCGTCACGATGCCGCTCTCGCCGCTGGGCCGAAAGCCGATGCCGGTCACGATGCCGCTGGGGCCCGCGGGTTCGTAGCCGCCCTGGAAGGCATAGCCGATCGGCGTGGAGGGCAGCAGCACGGCCACGACCAGGCCGTCGTGCAGCGGCCCCTGCGGCCCCAGCTGCCGCCACCGTCCGGCCACCGCGTCGTCTGCGGACGAGCCGCCGATGATGGGGCAGCGCTCGCCGACGATGCGGCGCAGGCCTGCGAGCACAGCCTCCTCGCGGCCCGGCGCCTGGTAGATCCAGACCAGCTCGGGCAGCTCGCCGGGTGCGCCGGCCGCGTGCAGGGCTTCGTGCAGCAGGCGCTCGGCCGTGCCGGCCGCATCCGGGCCCAGGGGTCCGGCGGCCACGCCGTAGTCACCCTGGGGATCGTGCAGGCACAGCAGGCCGATGGCGCTGGCGTCGTGGAAACCGCGTTCGCTGAGCACACCGTCGCAGGAGGTGCCGCCGATCAGTGCTGCATCCGGAAACTTCGCGCGCAGGTGCTGGTGCAGCAGCGCGTCGTCGTGACTGCAGCCATAGAAGGCGAACACCAGCTCGGGCGCAGCGCCGCCGGCCGCGTCGAGCTGCAGGTCCAGCGCCCGCAGCGCCTCGGGCGTCGATGGCGCGCAGGCCACATGGCTTGTCAGTGCAGTCATGGATCTCCGAACGTTGAGGATGTCTGGCGCTGCGCCGCGCCCGCCCTCCGTCGCGACCCGCGCGGAATTCTAGGGCTGGCGACTCCACCACGCCTCAACAACGCGTCACGTACGGGTCACGTACGGGGGTCACACGCGTTCGAAAAT
>DATKFT010000947.1:0-7635 GCA_035544335.1 Pseudorhodoferax sp. | reverse complement strand
TCCTGGAACACCAGCCAGCCTTCGCGCCAGGCGCCCACGCTCTCGGCGCGCACGGGTGTGGGCAGGCCCAGGCCGGCTGGGCCGGCCTCGACCGCCTGGCCGGCTTCGAGCACGGCCTGCGCTGTACCCGCGGAGGAGGAGGCCGGGAGCCGCACGGCGACGCGGCCCCGCGCGACGGCCACGCGCAGGCGATCGTCGCGCACCGACACGCTGAACACCGTGCCCAGCACCTCGACGCTTCCGAAGGCGGTCTCGACCACGAAGGGGCGCCGGGGGTCGCGCCGCACGTCGAAACGCATCTCGCCGGCCAGCAGCCGGCACAGGCGCCGGTCGCGGTGGTAGCGCAGCTGGCCGGCGCTGTTGGCGGCCAGGTCGATGCGCGAGCCGTCCGGCAGGTCCAGGCCCTGCTGCTGGCCCTGGCCCGTGCGCAGCGCGAACTGCGCCGTGGGCTGCAGCCAGGCCCAGCGCCCGCCCGCCGCCAGCACCCCGATCAGGCCGCCCAGGCCCAGCAGCGTGAGCGCGCGGCGGCGCGCCTGGGACTGGTGCAGGTCGGTGCGCGCCGGCAGGTCGACCTCGCCGCGCAGTGCGCCGGCCTCGGTGGCCTGCCAGTAGCGCGTGGCCGTCTCGAACGCGGCGGCGTGCGCCGGCGCGGCCTGGCGCCAGCGCGCGAGTTCGTCGCGCGCGGCCGCGGACTCGTCGGCGCTGCCGTGCTGCTGGCGGCCGATCAGCGAGAGCGCGTGCGCGACCAGCCGGCGCGGCGGCGGCCGGTGGGCGGGCGAGGCCAGCGGTTCAGCCGCCACGGTGGCGCATGCAGTCGAACACGGCGCGCACCACATGGCGGTCCACGGCGGCCGCGGTCACGCCCATGAACGCGCCGGCCTCGGCATAGCTGTAGCCGTAGATGCGCACGAGCACGAAGGCTTCGCGGCGTTTGCGCGGCATGACGGCCAGCCGCGCCATGAGCCGGTCCAGCCGCTGGCGCGCGTCGACCTGCTGCTCGACCGAGGGCGCGCTGTCGGCGCCGACCAGGGCCAGGGTCTGCAGCATGCGTTCCTCGGCCGCACGCCGGCGTGCGCCGCTGACGACCAGGTTCTTGCCCACGCGGTAGAGCAGCGCGCGCTCGTCCGCCACCGGGGTGCCGTGGGCGTGCAGCGCGGCCAGCCGCGCAAAGGCTTCCTGCACCAGGTCGCGCGCGGCGTCGCGGTCGTTCAGCGAGCGGGAGAAGAAGTTGACGAGTTCGGCATAGCTGCGCGCCGCCACGCTGGCCAGCGGCGCCAGCGCCCCCGCCTCAGGCGCCGACACGGCGCAGCGGCGGGCCGGCCAGCGGGCGGATCGACAAGGACGGGAAGGGCATGGCGGCCTGGATGAATAGGAATTACTCTCAATTCTCCAGGAGAAACGCGCGTGCTGGCAACTGCGGTGTTGCAAGCATGCCGACCGTGTCGGCGCAGGATCCTAGGCTTCTTCTGACTTGTCGAAATCCAGCTCCACCTTGGCCCCGTTCGGGTCATGGCAGAACAGCTGCCACAGCGCGCCGGCCTGGCGCCTGAGGTCGTACTTCCAACCGGCAGCATCGAAACGCGCCTTGACCGTCCTGAGCCCCTTGGCCGTGAAGGCCATGTGGTCGATCACGCCGGCGGGCTGGGCCGGCACGGGGCGGTCGAAGTAGACATGCAGGATGGCGTGCTTCGTGTCTTCACCATACAGCCAGGCGCCCGGAAAGCCCAGGTCGGGCCGGAAGCCTTGCTTCAAGCCCAGCAGGCCCGTGTAGAAGTCCATGGTCGCCTGCGGGTCCTGTGCGATCACGGTGAAGTGGTTCATGCCGAGGATCATGGGGTGTTCCTTCAAGGGATCAGCACGAGCGCGCCGCTGCGTTCGCGCGATTCGAGGCGTTCATGCGCCTGCGCGACCGACTCCAGCGTGAAGCGCTCGATGGTGGGGGACGGGACGCTGCCATCGGCCAGCGCGGCCCACAGCCGTGCGGCACGGCGTGCCAGGGCCTGCGGCTGCGCCACGTAGGCGAACACGATGGGGCGCGAGAACGTGGCGGACTTCGCGAGCAGCGCGTCGGGGTCCAGCGGCGCGAGCGGCCCGCTGGCCTGGCCCAGGCTGATCCAGTGGCCGCAGGGCGCGAGCGCGGCCAGGTTCTCGGTCTGCGCCTGCCGGCCCAGGCCGTCGACGATCACGTCGGCGCCGCCCAGGGACTGCACGGCCTCCGCGAAGCGGTAGTCGGACGTCACGATCACCTGCGTGCAGCCGTGCGCGCGCGCGATCCTGGCCTTGGCCTCGCTCGAGACCGTGCCGATCACCTGCGCGCCCAGGCGGCTGGCCCAGTGGCACAGCAGCTGGCCCAGCGCGCCGGCGGCCGCGTGCACGAGCCAGCGCGCGCCGGGGCGCACGGGGGCCACGTCGTGCAGCAGCGCATCGGCCGTGAGGCCCTTGAGCAGCAGCGCGGCCGCGACCTCGTCGTCGACCGCGGGCGGCAGCCGCACGAGCCACTGCGCGGGCACATTGCGCAGGCCCGTGTAGGCGCCCGGCGCGGGGCCCAGGTAGGCCACGCGTTCGTCGGGCAGGAAGCCGTGCACGCCTTCGCCGCAGTCCAGCACGCTGCCGGCCGCCTCCATGCCCGGCGTACCGCCGGGCGCGAGCATGGCGGGCATCTGGCCGCGCCGCAGGTAGACGTCGATGAAGTTCAGGCCGATGGCGCGCTGGCGGATCCGCACCTCGCCCGGGCCCGGCGCCGGCACCTCGGCGTCCTCGGCCTGCAGCCGGTCGGCGCCGCCATGTTCGCGCAGCACCACGCGCCGCGTGGGCAGCGCGATGGCCACGGGCATGGGCGCCTGGCCCGGCGCGCGCAGGTCGGCACCGCGCTGCAGGTGGCGTCGCAGGTTCGCGAAGCCGGCCTCGTACACGCCCTGGGCCACCATGTCGCGCAGCTCGCGTTCGCGCCCTGGCGGCGTGGCGAAGCTCGATTCCCAGTGCCAGAAGGTGCGGTTGCCGTCGGTCACGGGCTTGAGCGTGACCGTGGCCACGTAGCGCAGCAGCGGCACCGTGGCCTCGACGATGCAGTAGGTGCTCTTGTACTGGCGGTCGTCCAGGGTGAGCAGCTGCTCGCGGATGCGGTGGCCGTCCTGGAGCGAGAAGCTGCGCACGCAGCCGACCTGGTCGCTGCGCTCGGCGCCCTCGATGCGGCTCTGGTCCACCACCTCGTGCCACTGGTCGTGGCTGTTGAAATCGCGCAGCACGGCCCAGACGCGTTCGATCGGCGCGTCGATCACCGTCGAGCGGACGACTTTTTGCAGCATCAGGCCCTCCGCCGGGCCGCCCCAAGGCAGGCCTGCGCCCCCTCGGGGGGCAGCGAGCACACGCAGTGGCGAGCGTGGGGGTGCATCCAGGCCCTCCGCCGGGCCGCCCCAAGGCGGGCCTGCGCCCCCTCGGGGGGCAGCGAGTACACGCAGTGACGAGCGTGGGGGCGCATGTTCAGCGGAAGGCTTGCTTCAAGGCATTGAAGCCGCCCTGGAACACGCCATCGGCGATGGTGCGCGTCAACTCCTGCTCGCGTCCCTCATCGCAGTCGAACTCCGCGCTCCATTCGGCGAAGCAGCGGTTGCCGTCGGTCACGGGCGTGAGCTTGAGCGTGGCCACGTAGTGCTCCACGCCCATGGGGCTCTCCAATATCTCGTAGGTCTGCGTGAAGTCGAAGTCGGACAGCGCGAGCAGCCGCTCGCGGATGGCACCGCCGTCGCGCGTGTGGAAGTGGCGGATGCAGCCCACGCGGTCGCTGGGCTCGCCGTTCTCGATGCGGCTGTCGGCGATGCCGGGGTGCCACTGCGGCAGGCCGTTGAAGTCGCGGATGCGCGCCCAGACGTTGTCCGCGCCGGCCTCGATCACGCTGGAGACGTACAGGCGGATCATGCTTCGGACTTCTGTTGCGCCGGCGGCAGCGCCGCATTGGCGCCCGAGCTCGCACCGGCCAGGCGCTGGATGTCGCCGCCCTCCAGCCCGATTTCGCGCAGCAGCTGGTCCACGAGCGGCGCCTGCGCACGGAAGCGCAATGCCGAGTTCACGACACCGTCGGCGAAGCCGCCACCGCCGCCATCCCCCCCGCCGCCGCCGCTGCCGCCACCGAGCCCGTCCACGTGCAGGATCTTGATGCCCTCGATGCGCTCCATGGGCCGCACCGATTCGCGGATGATGCCCTCGGCCTTTTCCACGAGCCGCATGCGCAGGGCCGAGTTGCGCGCCTCGGGCGTGAGCACGTTCTGCGCCTCGTTCATCCAGCGCTGGGCCTCGGCCTCGATCTCGGCGCGCACGCGCACAGCCAGGGCCTTGGTGCGGTCGGCGTCGGCGTCGGCCTCGGCCTGGGCGCGGATCGCGGCACCGCGGTCGGCGCTGGCCGCCATCTCGGCATGCGCGGCCACGGTCAGCTGCAGGGCCTCGCGCTCGGCCACCTGTGCGGCGGCTATCAGCTCGATGGCCTTCTTGCGCTCGGCCATCTCGACCTCGCGTGCCGTGAACACCTTCTCCTCGGCCGCCACGGCCAGCGCGCGCGCGGCCTCGGCGCCGGCCTGCGCGTTCGACAGGGCCTCGCTCTCGCGCGCCACGGCGATCGCGCGCTGCTGCTCGGCGAGTTCCAGCGACTGGCGGCGCGCGATCTCGGCCGCCTGCAGCGTGCGCTCCTTGGTGATGCGCTCCTGCTCCAGGCTCTGCTCGCTGCGGATGCGGGCCAGGTCGATGGCCTGCTTGGCCGTGATCTGCGCACCCTCGGCGTCCTGCTCGCGCTGGGCGCGCTCGCTGGTCAGCTCGGCGCGCTGGCGCGCGCGCGCGATCTCCACCTCGCGCTGCTGGTGCAATCGCGCCTGCTCGGCCTCGCGGTCGATGTCCAGGCTCAGCTTCTCGGCCTCCAGGTTCTTGTTGCGGATCGCGATCAGCGTGTCCTGCTCCACGTCGTTGCGCTGCTTCTTGCGGTGCTCGATCTGCTCGGTCAGCCGTGTCAGGCCCTCGGCGTCGAAGGCATTGCTGGGGTTGAAGAACTCCATCGCGGTCTGGTCCAGCTGGGTCAGCGAGGCGGCTTCGAGTTCCAGGCCGTTCAGCGTGAGGTCGCCGGCCACGCTTTCGCGCACGCGCTTGACGTAGGCGCCGCGCTGCTCGTGCAGCTCCTCCATGGTCTTTTCGGCCGCGGCCGTGCGCAGCGCGTCGATGAACTTGCCCTCCACGAGCTCCTTGAGCTGCTCGGGTTCCATGGTGCGCAGGCCCAGCGTCTGGGCCGCGGCCGCCACGGACTCGGGCTTGGCGGCCACGCGCACGTAGAACTCGGCGATCACGTCCACGCGCATGCGGTCCTTGGTGATCAGCGCCTTGTCGCGCCCGCGGCTGACCTCCAGGCGCAGCGTGTTCATGTTCACGGGGATCACGTCGTGCACGATGGGCAGCACGAAGGCGCCGCCGTCCAGCACGACCTTCTGCCCGCCCATGCCGGTGCGCACGAAGGCGCGCTCCTTGCTGCTGCGCAGGTACAGCCAGTGGAACAGCCAGACCACGATCGCGACGAGGATCGCGACCACGAGCAGGCCGAGAAGAAAACTGCCGAATTCAGCGCCTGTCATGTCGTGATCTCCGTGAAGCGTCGGGTGGTTTCGGTCAAGGCGATTTCGGTGGGCAGCCGCTCCATCGAGCTGGCGCCGTAGAAGCCGTGCAGTTCGGGGCACTGGGCCAGGATCCAGCGCGCGTCCTCGGGCGTGGCGATGGGGCCGCCATGGCACAGCACGAGCTGGTCGGGGTTGACGGCCTTGGCCGCGGCGGCCCAGGCCTTGATCGGCGCCACACAGTCGGCAAGCGTCAGCGCGGTCTCCGCGCCGATGCTGCCGCCCGTGGTCAGGCCCAGGTGGCAGACCACGATGTCGGCGCCGGCGCTGGCCATGTCGTGCGCGTTCTGTTCGTTGAACACATAGGGCGTGGTCAACAGGTCCATGGCCCGCGCACGGCGCACCATGTCCACCTCCAGGCCGTAGCCCATGCCGGTCTCCTCGAGGTTGGCGCGGAAGCTGCCGTCGATGAGGCCCACGGTCGGGAAGTTCTGAATGCCCGAGAAGCCCAGGTCGATCAGCCGGCGCAGGAACTGGTCCGGGATCATGAAGGGGTCGGTGCCGTTCACGCCGGCCAGCACGGGCGTGTGCTGCACCACGGGCAGCACCTCGCGCGCCATCTCGCAGACGATCTCGTTGGCGTTGCCGTAGGCCAGCAGGCCCGCGAGCGAGCCGCGGCCGGCCATGCGGTAGCGGCCCGAGTTGTAGATCACGATCAGGTCGATGCCGCCGGCCTCCTCGCACTTGGCCGACAGGCCGGTGCCGGCGCCGCCGCCGATCAGCGGCCGGCCTGCGGCGATCTTGGCGCGAAAGCGCCGCAACAAATCATCTCTGGCGATGCGTGGCATGGATGCGTTCCTCCTTGCGGGCCGAGACCGCGCGCCAGGCGGCGACCAGCGCGTCGGCAAAGGCCTCGTCGTTGATGTGGTGCGGCAGCCGCACGAGCTGGTGGTCGGCGCTCGTGCGGAACTGCTGGGCCAGCGTGTCGAACAGCGCCCGGTCGGCCTCGGGGTCGTGGAAGGGCTGGCCCGGCCGGTCTATGGCCGAGACGCCGCCTTCGGGGATCAGCAGCCGCACGGGCCCGCGCATGGCGTTGCACTTGGCGGCCAGGAAGGCGCCGATGGCGCGGCATTCCTCGGCCGTGGTGCGCATCAGCGTCACGCTGGCGTTGTGCTGGTAGAACCTGCGTGCGCGAAAGCGCTCGGGCACGGTCTCGCGCGCCGCGAAGTTCACCATGTCCAGCGCGCCGACCGAGCCCACCCAGGGGATGGCATGACGCGCGAACACGTCCAGCCGCTGCGGGCCCGCCGACAGCGTGCCGCCGGCGATCTCGTCGGCGATCTCGGTCGTCGAGACGTCGATGCAGCCGGCCAGCAGGCCCGAGTCGGCGAGCTTTTCCATGCTCTGCCCGCCCGTGCCCGTGGCGTGGAACACCAGGCAGTCGTACTCCTGCTCGAGCTGCCGGGTCACGGCCTGCACGCAGGGCGTGGTCACGCCGAACATGGTCAGGCCGATGGCGGGCTTGCGCGCCTCGCGTCCTTCGAGTGCCGGCAGGGGATGGGTCACCATGCCGGCCAGCGCATGGGCCGCGTTGGCCAGCACCTGCTCGCTGATGCGGTTGATGCCTTGCACGTCGGTGACCGAGTACATCATGCAGATGTCGCTGGGCCCCACATAGGGCCGCGTGTCGCCGCTGGCCATGGTGCTGACCATGACCTTGGGGCAGCCCACGGGCAGCGCGCGCATGGCCTGGGTGGCGAGCGCCGTGCCGCCCGAGCCGCCGGCCGAGATGAGGCCGCCGAGGTCGCGCCGCGTGAGCACGTAGCGCTCGAAGGCCAGCGCCATGGCCGTCACGGCCGTGCCGCGGTCGCCGCTGAACACGGCCGCTTCGCCCTGCGGATGGTGGCGTGCCACCTCGCGCGGGTGCACGCTGGCCGGCGAGGGCTTGCCGCTCGTGGCCAGGTCCACCGTGACCACGCGCAGGCCCAGCTTCTCCAGGCACTGGCGCAGGTAGGCCAGTTCGCGGCCCTTGGTGTCGAAGGTGCCGGCC
>DATKFT010000946.1:0-10191 GCA_035544335.1 Pseudorhodoferax sp. | reverse complement strand
GGTCAGCGCCGTCATGTTCACGATGCGCCGCACCGTGGCGCTGGCCGTCAGGATGTGCACCGGTTTGGCCGCACCCAGCAGCACCGGGCCGATCGCGATGTTGCCGCCGGCGGCCGTCTTGAGCAGGTTGTAGGAAATGTTGGCCGCGTCGATGTTGGGCAGCACCAACAGGTTCGCGTCGCCCGACAGCGTGGAGTGCGGCATGATGCCCGCGCGCTGCTTGCCGTCCAGCGCGATGTCGCCGTGCATCTCGCCGTCGACCTCCAGCCAGGGCGCCTGGGTGCGCAGCAGCTCCAGCGTGCGGCGCATCTTGACCGCGCTCGGGTGCTGGCTGGTGCCGAAGTTGGAGTGCGACAGCAGCGCCGCCTTGGGCTTGATGCCGAAGCGCATCATCTCCTCGGCCGCCATGGTCGTGATCTCGGCCAGCTCCTCGGCGGTCGGGTCGTAGTTGACGTGCGTGTCGACCAGGAAGACCTGGCGGCCCGGCAGCATGAGACCGTTCATGCAGGCGTAGATCGGCACGTCCTGCGGCGTGCTGTCGCAGCCGCCCGGGCGCTTGCCGATCACCTGGTCGATGTAGTGCAGGTGGTTGTGCGTGGTGCCCCAGGTGCCGCAGATCAGGCCGTCGACCTCGCCCTTGTGCAGCAGCATGGCGCCGATCAGCGTCAGGCGCCGGCGCATCTCGATCTTGGCGACCTGCTGCGTGACGCCCTGGCGCTCCGTCATGCGGTGGTAGGTCTGCCAGAAGTCGCGGTAGCGGTGGTCCTGCTCGACGTTGACGACGTCGTAGTCCAGTTCCTCGCGCAGCCGCAGCCCGAACTTGGCGACGCGCTGGGCGATGATGGCCGGGCGGCCGATCAGCGTGGGCCGGGCGATGCCCTCGTCCACGACGATCTGGCAGGCCCGCAGCACGCGCTCTTCCTCGCCCTCGGAGTAGGCCACGCGCTTCTTGCTCGCGTTCTTGGCGGCCATGAAGATCGGCTTCATGGTCGTGCCCGAGGCGTAGACGAAGCTCTGCAGCCGGTCGCGGTAGGCGTCCATGTCCTGGATCGGGCGCAGCGCCACACCGCTGTCGGCGGCGGCCTTGGCCACGGCCGGCGCGATCTTCATCATGAGCCGCGGATCGAAGGGCTTGGGAATCAGGTATTCCGGACCGAAGCTGAGCTTCTCGCCCGCATAGGCCGCTGCCACCACCTCGCTCTGCTCGGCCTGGGCCAGCTCGGCGATGGCGTGCACCGCGGCGATCTCCATCTCGTCGGTGATGGTCGTCGCCCCGCTGTCCAGCGCGCCGCGAAAGATGTACGGGAAGCACAGGACGTTGTTGACCTGGTTCGGGTAGTCTGTGCGGCCCGTGGCCATCACGACGTCATCACGCACCGAACGTGCGTCTTCCGGCGTGATCTCCGGGTTGGGGTTGGCCAGCGCGAAGATCACGGGGCGCGCGGCCATCGTCGCCACCATGGCCGGCTTGAGCACGCCGCCGGCCGACAGGCCCAGGAACACGTCGGCGCCGGCGATCGCCTCGGTCAGTGTGCGCAACTCGGTGGGCTGGGCGAACAAGGCCTTGTCCTCGTCCATGAGCTCGGTGCGGCCCTCGTACACGAGGCCAGCCAGGTCGGTCACCCAGACGTTCTCACGCTTGAGGCCGACCTTGAGCAGCAGGGTCAGGCAGGCCAGGGCCGCGGCGCCGGCGCCCGAGGTCACGAGCTTGACCTCGCTGATGTCCTTGCCGACGACCTTCAGGCCGTTGAGCATGGCGGCCGCGACCGTGATGGCCGTGCCATGCTGGTCGTCGTGGAACACCGGGATCTTCATGCGCTTGCGCAGTTCGCGCTCGACAAAGAAGCAGTCCGGTGCCTTGATGTCTTCCAGGTTGATGGCGCCGAAGGTCGGCTCCAGCGCGGCGATCACGTCGACCAGCTTCTGGGGGTCCTTCTCGTCGATCTCGATGTCGAACACGTCGACGCCGGCGAACTTCTTGAACAGGACGCCCTTGCCCTCCATGACGGGCTTGGACGCCAGCGGGCCGATGTCGCCCAGGCCCAGCACGGCCGTGCCGTTGGAGATCACAGCGACGAGGTTGCCGCGTGCGGTGTACTTGAAGGCCGCGTTGGGGTCCTTGACGATCTCTTCGCAGGGCGCCGCCACGCCAGGGGAGTAGGCCAGGGCCAGGTCGCGCTGATTGGTCAGCTGCTTGGTCGGCGTGACCGAGACTTTGCCGGGCGTCGGGAACTCGTGGTATTCGAGTGCGGATCGACGCAGTTCCGTGCGTTTGTCTTCGGGTGTCACCGAATTCGAAGGGGTTGCCATGCGGCGCTCTCCTCTGGGGCAAGCCTCCCGGCCTCTTGCGCTCGGGCTGGCCCGCCTGATGCGTTCAAGGGGAGGGCGATTGTAGGCCGCGAAAAACGGCTCCAAGAGCGGGTTCCAAGGTCATGCAGTGATGACATAAGGGGCATGAATCGAGCCCGCATGGCGCGGGAAAACCCGCTGGTTCCGCAAGATCCTGCACGCCAACAATCCGCTTGTCCGACAAACCAATGCTGCCTCGATGGGTGGCGAGGAGACCGGCTTGAATGGCAGCACCCGTGCGCCGCGCCGCGAGGCCGCCGCAGTGTCCGAAGCGTCAGGCGAGGACGCCGCCCACCCGCAGGCGGATGTCACGCTGTTCAGCCGCCTGCAGCTGGCGCCGGCCTACAAGCAGGTGTCGTCGGAGATCGAGCGCCTGATCCTGTCGGGCCAGTTGCGCGCCGGCATGCCGCTGCCGCCCGAGCAAAGCCTGGCCGAGCGCTTCGGCGTGCACCGCTCCACGGTCCGTGAAGCCATCCGCCAGGTCGAGCAGGAGGGCCTGGTCCAGCGCCGCGAGGGCCGCCGGCTGTTCGTGGCGCTACCGGGCCTGTACGACCTCGCACCGCGCGCGGCGCGCCTGCTCATGCTGCAGCAGACCACCTTCGCCGAGCTCTGGCAGGTGGCCATGGCGCTGGAGCCGCTGGCCTCGCAGCTGGCGGCCGAGCAGGCCGAGCCGGCCGACCTGGAAGAACTGGCGCGCAACACCGAGCTGACGGCCGCGCTGCAGGCCGAAGGCACGAACACGCTGGCGCAGGACCAGCGCCTCGTGGAGCTGGACGTGGAGTTCCATGCGCTGGTCGGGCGCGCCAGCCACAACCGCCCACTGATGCTCGCGCGCGAGCCGATCAGCCTGCTCTACAACCCCACGCTGCTGCAGATCCACCGGCGCTTGCCGCAGTCCAAGGCGCGCAACCTGGCCGCGCACCGCGCCATCCTCGACGCGCTGCAGCGCCGCGACGGCGCGGCCGCAGCCGAGTGGACGCGCAAGCACATGGTCGATTTCAAGAAGGGCTTCGAGATGACCGGCCTGGACATGGCCGCACCCATCGCTCCCTCGCCCTAGCCCCTTCTGCCCGCTCCCGTCCGCTTTCCCCGTTCCCGCTTCCATACACCCACAGGAGACAAGCATGCAAGGTCAGACGAAGAAGGTTTCGCGCGCAGCCCGCATCGCGGGCTTGTTCGCGCTCACGGCCCTGGCCGCCTCGGTGCAGGCGCAGGAGACCTTCAAGATCGGCATCGTGAGCTTTCTCTCGGGCCAGGCGGCCGAAAGCTTCGGCATCCCGGCCGTCAACGGTGCCAAGGTGCTGGTCGAGGCCTTCAACAAGGGCGAGGCGCCCGCGCCCTACAACAAGGCCGGCATCGGCGGCATGAAGATCGAGGCCGTCTACGTCGACGAGAACGGCGGCGCGACCAAGCAGGTGCAGGAGCTGCGCAACCTGTACGACCGCGAGAAGGTCGATGCCGTGGTCGGCTACGTGAGTTCGGGCGACTGCCTGGCCGTGGCGCCCGTGGCGGAGGAGCTCAAGAAATTCCTGATCCTGTACGACTGCGGCACGCCGCGCGTGTTCGAGGACGCCAAGTACAGCTACGTGTTCCGCACGGCCTCGCACGGCACCATGGACAACGTGGCGCTGGCGCGCTACCTCAAGGCGCGCAACATCAAGGCCGAGAGCTACAACATGATCAACCAGGACTACGCCTGGGGCCATGACTCGCGCGCCGACTTCAAGGCAGCGATGGCGCAGCTGTATCCGCAGGCCAAGCTGGGCGAGGACCTGCTGCCCAAGTTCGGCGCCGGCCAGTACGGCACCGAGATCTCGGCGCTCACGGCACGCCGTGCAGACATCACGCATTCCAGCCTGTGGGGCGGCGACCTGCAGGCCTTCGTGCTGCAGTCCGGCCCGCGCGGCCTGTTCAAGCGTTCGCAGGTCGTGCTGTCGGCCGCTGACCATGTGCTGACCAACCTGGGCGACAAGATGCCCGACGGCACCATCCTGGGCGCGCGCGGCGCCTACGGCCTGCTGGCGCCCAAGAGCGCGCTCAACGACTGGTGGTGGCAGGTCTACCAGAAGGGCTACACGACCTACCCGGCCCAGGCGCCCTACCGCATGGCCCAGGCCCTCATGGGCCTGAAGCTCGCGGCCGAGAAGGCCATGGCGGCCAACGGCGGCAAGAAGCCCACGCACGAGCAGCTGGCTGCCGCGCTCAAGGGCAGTGAGTGGGACGCCCCTGGCGGCCGCATCCGCATGACGCTGGGCGACGGCCAGCAGGCCACGCAGCCCACGGCCATCGGCAAGACGCGCTTTGATGCGGGCAAGAAGATGGTGGTGCTCGAAGACATCCAGCGCTTCGCGGCCGAGTGCGTGAATCCGCCGGCCGGCGTGAAGTCCGAGGACTGGATCAAGGGGGGCATGGCCGGCGCCAAGTGTGAGTGATGGGGAACATCCCCCCGGGCGACTGCGCCGCTCCCCCTTTCCGCTTCGCGAAGGGGGGCACCACCAGCGGCCTGGCAGAGCCAGTTCCGCGGTGGTCGCCGGCATGGCCTGCTCCGCGGCCACCTGATCCGCTGCGCGCAACGCGTCGCCGACGGTTGTCTACCCTGCCCTTCTGTTCACTGCCATGACCACCGCCATCACCATCCTCGTCGACGGCCTGAGCTATGCCTCCTGGCTGTTCATCGTCGCGCTCGGGCTCACGCTCGTGTTCGGCGTGCTCAAGATCCTCAACATCGCGCATGGCAGCTTCTATGCACTGGGCGCCTATGCGGCCGCGAGCTTCGTGGGCTGGTTCGCCACGCTCCAGCTCGCGCCCGCATGGTCGCTGGTGGCCATGCTGCTGGCGGCGGTCGCCGTGGCCGCGCTGGTCGCGCCGCTGACAGAGCGTGGCCTGCTGCGCTTCTTCTATGGCCGCGACGAGGTTCTGCTCGTGCTTGTCACCTACGCGCTGTTCCTGATGCTGGAAGACATCACCAAGCTGATCTGGGGCGCCAATCCGTACTACGTGTCCGAGCCCTACGCCATGTTCGGCAACATCGAGATCGGCGAGCAGATCTACGTGGGCTACGACTTCATGCTCATGCTGCTCGCGGTGGTGGTCGGTGTGGCGGTCTGGTGGGGCCTGAACCGCACGCGCCAGGGCAAGATCGTGCTGGCCGTGATCCACAGCGAGGAGGTGGCCTCCAGCATGGGTGTCAACGTCTCGCGCGTGTACATGCTGGCTTTCGCGGTGGGCATCTTCCTGGCCTGCATCGGCGGGGCCTTCACGGCGCCGCTGATCTCGGTGCAGCCCGGCATCTCGGTCGGCGTGATCATCGTCTCGTTCGCGGTCGTGATCATCGGCGGCCTCGGAAGCATCGAGGGCGCAGCCATCGGCGCGCTGATCGTCGGCCTGGCCCGCTCCTGCGCCGTGCACCTGGCGCCCCAGGTCGAACTGTTCGCGATCTACGTGGTCATGGCGCTGGTGCTGGTGTTCCGGCCCGAAGGCCTGTTCCAACGCATCCAGGCAAGAAAAATATGAAACACCTCCAGTCTGCGCGCTGCGCGCTCCGCCAACCCCCTCCAGGGGGCGTCGCCAGCGGCTTGGCAGAGCCAGTTCCGCGGCGGCCGCTGGCCTGGGTTGCGTCGAATGGATCGACGTTCCATCTTGGTTCAGGCCGCAAGGAGGTTGCATGAGCGCAGTTCCATCGGCCGTGGCCGCCGTGCCAGGCTCCCGTGTCGGCGGCCGCACCGTGCTCTGGGGCGGCCTGGTCCTGCTGGTGGCACTCATCGCCGCCGGTGCCTTTCTGCCACGCTGGCTGGTGTTCCTGCTGACCATGGCGGCCTCGCACGGCCTGGTCTCGCTGGGCATCGTGCTGCTCATGCGCAGCGGCGTGGTGTCCTTCGGCCAGGGCCTGGTGTTCGCGGTCGGCGGCTATGCGGGTGCGCTCAGCTTCAACCAGCTCGGCATCACGGACGCGCTGGCACTCACGCTGGTCGGTGGCCTGGCCGCGGTGCTCGTGGCCGCGCCGTTCGCGCCGCTGCTGGCGCGCTACCGCGGCATCTTCTTCGCGATGCTGACGCTGGCGCTGTCCATGGTCTGCTACGGCGTGCTCGTCAAGACCACCAGCCTGGGCGGCTCGGACGGCTTCAACATGGGCCGGCCCACGCTGCTGGGCCAGAGCCTGTCGGACGAGCGTGTGGCCTATGTGCTGTACGGCGTGACACTGGCCGTTTCGGGCGTGGCGGCATTGCTCGCGCGCGTGTACTTCGACTCCACGCGCGGCCTCATCGCACGCGCTGTGCGCGAGAACGAGTTGCGCGTGGAATACCTGGGCGGCTCGGTGCGCCAGGCCGTGGCGCTGAACTTCGGCATGGCGGCGTTCGCGGGCGGCTGCGGCGGTGCGCTGACCGTGATGTCGCTGGGCCACATCGACCCCAACTTCAGCTACTGGACCACCTCGGGCGAGTTCGTGTTCGTCGCGATCCTGGCCGGCTCGCAGAGTGTGCTCGCGGTGTTCGTGGCGTCCACGCTGCTGGAGGTGGTGCGCTCGTTCTCCAACCTCTACTTCCCCAACACCTGGCAGCTCTCGCTGGGCCTGTTCCTGCTGCTGATGATCCGCTTCCTGCCCGGCGGCATCGGCTCTTTGTGGATGAAGAAAAAATGAGCCAGGACATCCTGCTGCGCGCCCGCGCGATCGAGAAGCGCTTCGGCGCCGTGGTCGCGGCCAGCAGCCTCAGCATCGACATTGCCGCAGGCCAGCGCGTGAGCCTGATCGGCAGCAATGGCGCCGGCAAGACCACCTTCGTGAACATGGTGACGGGCTACCTCAAGCCCGACACCGGCAGCATCGAGCTCTCGGGGCGCGACATCACGCGGCTGGATCCGCGCGCGATCACGCACCTGGGCGTGGCGCGCTCGTTCCAGATCCCGCAGCTGTTCGCCGAACTCACGGTGCTGGAGAACATGCTCGTGGCCACGGCCTGCCATGGCCGGCGTCTGTCGTTCTGGCAGTCCGCGCGCGGCGACCAGGCCGTGGCGCGCGCCGATGCGCTGCTGCAGCGCTTCACGCTGACCGAGCACCGCGACCGCCGCGTGGCCGAGCTGCCGGGCGGTGTGCGCAAGCTGCTCGACATCGCGATGGCGCTGACCGGCCAGCCGCGCCTCTTGCTGCTCGACGAGCCCACCAGCGGCGTGGCCGCTGAGGAGAAGTTTCCGATGATGGACATCATCATGACCGCGCTGGGCCAGGAGGCCATGACCGTGCTGTTCGTGGAACACGACATGGACATCGTCGCGCGCTACGCAGACCGCGTGGTGGCTTTTTATGCCGGCCGCATCATCGCGGACGACATTCCCACGGTGGCGCTGGCCGCCGACGACGTGCGCCGCTACGTCACGGGCACGCTGCACTAGGAGAAGGCCATGCTCACCGTCGAATCCGTCCACGTGTCCATCGGCTCGGTCCAGGTGCTGCGCAGCCTGCGCCTGGCCGTGCCCGCGCAGTCCATGGTCGGCCTGATCGGCCGCAACGGCGCCGGAAAGACCACGCTGCTGCGCACCGTCATGGGCCACCTCACGCCCACCCAGGGCCGCATCAGCTTCGAGGGCCAGGACCTGGCCGCGGTGCCGCGCCATGCGCGCGCGGCCATGGGCATCGGCTACATGCCCGAGGACCGTGGCCTGGTGCCCGAGCTCAGCGTGGAGGAGAACATCCTCGTGCCGCTGTGGGCCACGGGCCTGCGCAACACGCGCGGCCGGCTCGACTTCATCTACGGCGTGCTGCCCGAACTCGCGCAGATGCGCGAGCGGCGCGCGCTGCTGCTCTCGGGCGGCCAGCAAAAGCTCGTGGCGCTGGCGCGTGCGCTGGGCGTGGGCACGCGGCTGCTGCTGCTCGACGAGCCCTTCGAGGGCGTGGCGCCGGCGCTGTCGATGCGGCTGGGCGAGGTGATCGCGGGGCTGCGCGGCGGCGCGCTGTCGGTGCTGATCGCGCAGTCGGATCTCAACCATTCGCGCAAGCTCGTGGATGGGGAGGTGGTGATCGGGCGTGGGGCGAACGCAGTCGTGGAGGCTGCGGCATGAGCGCACACGGCGAGGGGCCCCGCGCAGCGGGGATCGACGACAGCGCGAATGCCGCCGGCCACCGACCCGTGCGGCCTGTGCACGTGCACGCCGTGACGGAGGTGGCGGCATGACGCGTTGGCACACCACCGAGCTCCCGGCGATGCGCGAGGAGGCCGTTTACGGCGACCGTGTCGTGCGCTGCTTCGCCGAGCGCCCGCCCAGCATGCATGCGCTGCTGGAGCGCGCCGTCGTCCAGTACCCCGACCAGGACGCCGTGGTCCACCACGGCCAGCGCTGGAGCTACCGCCAGCTCGACGCCGAGGTCGCGCGCATCGCGGGCGGCCTGGCCGCGCTGGGCGTGCAGGCCGGTGAGCGCGTCGTGCTGTTCATGGGCAACCGCCCCGAGTTCATGGCCGTGCTGTTCGCGGTGCAGCGCCTGGGCGCGATCGCCGTGCCCATCGGCGAACGCGAGCAGCGGCCGGGCCTGGCCTACATGCTGCAGCAGTGCGGCGCCTGCGCCATCGTGTTCGACCAAGCGCTGGCCGACCGCATCCCCGCGCCAGACGAGGTGCCCGGGCTGCGGCTGCGCCTGGTCGTGGGCGAGGCGCCCGGCGCCCTGCCCCTGGCCGAGCTGCGCGGCAACGTCCAGGACGCGGCCCCCGTGCGCGAGCAGGACACCGCGCTGATCCTCTACACCTCGGGCACCACGGGCCGCCCCAAGGGCGCCATGCTCACGCACCTCAATGTCGCGCATTCCGTGCGCCACTACGAGCTGTGCATGGGCCTGCGTCCGGGCGACCGCTCGGCGCTGGCCGTGCCGGCCAGCCATGTCACGGGCCTGATCGCCATCATCGCTGCCATGGTCCACATCGGCGGCGCGGTCGTGATGCTGTCCGAGTTCAAGGCCCCGGCCTTCCTGCAGCTGCTGGAGACCGAGCGCGTGACGCACACGCTCATGGTGCCGGCCATGTACCAGCTGTGCCTGCTGCAACCCACCTTCGACCGCGCACGGCTGGCCAGTTGGCGCATCGGCGGCTACGGCGGCGCGCCCATGCCGGTCTCTGCCATCGACGCCATGGCCGAGCGCCTGCCCGGCCTCACGCTGATCAACGCCTACGGCGCGACCGAGACCACCTCGCCCACGACCATGATGCCGGCCGGCCTCACGCGCGCGCATGCCGACAGCGTGGGCGTCGCGCTGCCCTGCGCCGATGTGCGCGTGGTGGACGACGAGGGCCGCGAGCTGCCGCGCGGCCACAGCGGCGAACTCTGGATCGCCGGCCCCATGGTCGTGCCGGGCTACTGGGACAACCCCGAGGCCACGGCCGCCAACTTCACCGAAGGCTACTGGCATTCGGGCGACCTGGGCAGCGTCGATGCCGATGGCTTCGTGCGCCTGTTCGACCGCAAGAAGGACATGCTCAACCGCGGCGGCTTCAAGATCTACTCGGTCGAGGTCGAGCACTGTCTCGTCGCGCTGCCAGGCGTGGTGGAGGCCGCCATCGTCGGGCGGCCCTGCCCCGTGCTCGGCGAGCGCGTGCACGCCTTCCTGTACGCGCCCGAGCTCGCGCGCGACGACGAGGCCGTGCGCGCGCACTGCCGCGCGCGCCTGACCGACTACAAGGTGCCCGAGACCATCAGCTGGTCCGACACCCCGCTTCCGCGCAACGCGGGCGGCAAGCTGCTCAAGCGGCTGCTGCGCGAGCAGCTTTCCTGAGCGTGATGCGCTGCCAGGCCTTCTCGTGGAAGAAGAAGGCGAAGGCCTGCACGGTCGGCTCCAAGAGGCTCAGCGTGAGCGACATGAGC
>DATKFT010000945.1:0-1936 GCA_035544335.1 Pseudorhodoferax sp. | reverse complement strand
CTACCGCCAGATCTACCGCCAGGTGCAGCGCAGCGAATCGCGCCTGCGCGCCGTGGTGGAGACGGCAGTGGACGGCATCGTGATGATCAACGGGCGCGGCAGCATCGTGTCGTTCAACGGCGCGGCCGAGCGGCTGCTGGGCTGGACGGCGCAGGAGGTGGTGGGCCGCAGCGCCAGCCTGCTCATGCCCGCGTCGGGCTGCGATGGCGATGGCGGCTCGCTGCAAAAGCATCTGGCCACGGGCTTTGCGGGCCTGCTGGGCTCCAGCCGCGATATCAACGCCATGCACAAGGACGGCACCCAGATCGCCGTGCGCCTGGCCGTGGGGCGGGTGGCGATTGCCGGCGATCCGCTGTACGTGGGCTTTGTGACCGATATCCGCGAGCGCCGCCAGATGCTGCAGTCGCTGCGCCGCAGCGAGGAGCAGTACCGCACCCTGATCAACAACGTGCCCGGCACCACGTTCCGCTGCCTGTACGACGGCAAATGGACGCCGCTGCTGCTCAGCCGCTCCATCGAGGAGTTGACGGGCTGGACCGAGCAGGATTTCACCGATGGCCTCACGGGCTGGGACCGGCTCATCCACGCCGAGGACCGCGACCGGCTGGAGGCTGCGGTGGCGCATTCTCTGGCGCGGCGCCAGACCTACAACGCCGACTACCGCCTGCTGCACCGCGACGGCAGCACGCGCTGGGTGTCCGAGACCGGGCGCGGCGTCTTCAACGAACAGGACGAACTGACCTGGATCGACGGCGTGATCATGGACCAGACGGCGGCGCGCGCGCGCAATGCCGAGTTCGAGGGCACGGTGCGCGCCATCGACCTGTCGCTGGCCACCATCGAGTACGACCTGCGCGGCCATGTGCTGCTCGCCAACCGCAATTTCCTGGACCTGTTCGGCTACCGGCTCGACGAGGTCGCGGGCCGCCACCACGGCATGTTCTGCGAGCCCGGCTATGCGCATTCGCCCGAGCATGTGCAGTTCTGGCGCCGCCTGGCCGAGGGCGAGTTCCAGGCCGGCGAGTTCCTGCGCTGCGGGCACGAGGGGCGGCGCATCTGGGTGCAGGCCACCTACAACCCCATACGCGGTGCCGACGGCCGGCCCTACAAGATCGTCAAGCTGCTCACCGACATCAGCGCCCAGCGCAAACTGGCCCAGGAGCTGGTGCTGGCCAAGGAGCATGCCGAAGCCGCGGCCGCCGCGCGCAGCACCTTCCTGGCCAACATGAGCCACGAGATCCGCACGCCCATGAACGCCATCATCGGCTTCACCGAGGCGTTGCGCGAAACGGCGCTGCAGCCCACGCAGGCGCGCTACCTGGACACGGTGCACTACGCGGCGCGCTCCATGCTGCGCCTGCTCAACGACATCCTGGACACGGCCAAGCTCGACAAGGGGGCGGTGGAGCTGGAGATAGAGGACTTCTCGGTGCGCGAGCTGTGCCAGCAGATCCTGGCATCGCTGCGCATCACGGCCGATCGCAAGGGCCTGGACCTGCGCCTGGACTACGACCCGCACACGCCGGCCGCGCTGCGCGGCGACGGCATGCGTGTGCAGCAGATCCTGGTGAACCTGCTGGGCAATGCCGTGAAGTTCACCGAACGCGGCCATGTGCTGCTGCGCGTGCGCTACGAGCAGGGCGTGCTCCAGCTCGATGTGCATGACACGGGCATAGGCATCGCGGCCGAGAAGATCCACCGCATCTTCGACCCCTTTGCCCAGGCCGACGCCTCGACCACGCGGCGTTTCGGCGGCACGGGCCTGGGCACGACCATCTCGCGCCAGCTGGCCGAACTCATGGGCGGCAGCATCCAGCTGCACAGCACGGTGGGCGTGGGCACGGTGTTCGAGGTGCGCCTGCCCCTGCCGGTCGGCGAGAGCCCGCTGTCCGAGCGCGGGGCGGCCAGCCGCGGCCTGCCGCCGCTGCACATCCTG
>DATKFT010000944.1:0-2222 GCA_035544335.1 Pseudorhodoferax sp. | reverse complement strand
GGGCCTGTCGTCCACGCTGCCCCCGATGGCGCGCCCGCGGCCGGTGCAGCCACACACAGGCCCGGAACATGTCGGCGACGAACTGGCTGCCGACCTGCTGAAGGCACCGGTGCTGCAGCCCTACGTCGATGTGCTCGTGCTGCCGGGCGTCGAAGCCCGGCGCACGGAGGTGGAGCTGGTCGATGTGCAGGTGGTGGCGACAGGGGCCGGTGACGACGCGAACGCCTTGCGCGAGGCCCAGGCCGGCCTCGACGAGGCCTTGATCGGCGGTGTGGTGATCAGCCTGGGTGCGGCCTTCTGGGCCACGCGCGGCGGTGCACTGCTGGCCAGCCTGCTGACCATGTCGCCGGCCTGGGTCCACATGGACCCGCTGCCGGTGCTGCGCCGGCGCCGGCGGGCCGAGCGCAGGCCCATGCCGCCGCCCGCGCTGGCAGCCGACGGTCCAGAGCACAATGGTGCACGGCCACCGCAGGCCGTGGCGGAGGACAAGACGTGAATCTCACAGCCTGGCGACACTGGCTGCTGACGCCCGCGGTGCGCGTCGCGTTCGGGCTCGTGTCCTTGACGGTCACGCTGGTGCTGCTCGCGGAGATGTTCACGGGCTACCCCAGCGACCGCGGCGAACTCGTGCGCGCCTACCACGCGCAGGCGGCACGCGCACTCGCGCTGCAGGTGGCCGGCCGGCTCAGCACCGGCGCGGACCAGCAGGTGCAAGGCCTGCTGGACGATGCCGTCCGGAACGAGCCGCGCATGCGGTCAGCGCGCGTGGTCGACGACAACGGGCGCGTGCTGGGCCAGAGCGGCAACCACCCGCAGGGCTGGCACCTGGAGCCCGGCGCCGCCTCCACGCTGGACAACATCCGCATCCCGCTGCTGGTCGGCACCCGGCCCTGGGGCGAAGTGCAGCTGGTCATGCAGCCGCTGCTGCCCAACACCTGGGCCGGCTGGCTGCGCGAGCCGCTGCTGCACTGGCTGGTGTTCATCGCGCTCGTGGGGCTGCTGGTCTATGCGCTGTACCTGCGGCGCGTGCTGCGCCACCTGGACCCGAATGCCGCCGTGCCCGAGCGCGTGCGGACCGCGTTCGACACCTTGACCGAAGGCGTGCTGGTGCTCGACACGGCCGGCCGCGTGATGCTGGCCAACCGCGCGTTCACGCAGATCCACGGCGAGGAGGCCACGGCCCTGACCGGCCAGGCCGCGGCCGAACTGCCCTGGCTCATGCAGAGCCTGCCCGAGGCGCGGCGCACGCCCCCACCCTGGCGCAAGGCCGTGCTGGACAAGGCCCCCGTGCTGGGCGTGGCGCTGGACGTGCAGCGCGCGCAGCAGCCGCCGCTGCGCCTGGTGCTGAACTGCTCGCCGATCAGCGACGGCGGCCGCGTGCGCGGCTGCCTGGCCAGCTTCTCCGACGTGACCGAACTGCACGAGCGCACGGAGCGCCTGCGCACGGCCCTCGTGGATCTCAGTGCCTCGCAGAAGGAGATCGAGCGCCAGAACGAGGAGCTCACGCTGCTGGCCACGCGCGACGCGCTGACCGGCATCTTCAACCGCCGCTCGCTGATGCAGCAGGCCGAGCAGCGCTTCGTCGAGGCGCGCGCCAACGGCACGCCGCTCAGCTGCATCATGTGCGACATCGATCACTTCAAATCCGTCAACGACAAGTACGGCCATGCCGGCGGCGACCAGGTGATCCAGGGCGCGGCCAAGGCGCTGAGCCGCGGGCTGCGGCTGCACGACTTCGTGGGCCGCTACGGCGGCGAGGAGTTCTGCGTGGTGCTGCCCAACAGCACGCTGGAACAGGCCCAGGACGTTGCGGCGCGCCTGCGCGAAGACATCGAGGCCAACCTGGGCGCTGCCCTGCGCGACCATCCCGGCGTGCGGGTGACCATGAGCTTCGGTGTGGCCGAACTCGAAGCCGGCACACAGGACCCGGCCGCCCTCATCGATCTGGCGGACCAGGCCCTGTACCACTCCAAGAAGAACGGCCGCAACCGTGTCACGGCCTGGCACGCCGCGGACACCGAGACGGCAGGAGCAGTTGCATGACCGACACACAGACGCCCCCCTCCAAGCCGACCATCCTCGTGGTGGACGACACGCCGGACAACCTGTCGCTGATGAGTGCGCTGCTCAAGGACCTGTACAAGGTCAAGGTGGCCAACCACGGCGAGCGCGGCCTGCGCATCGCCAACTCCGAGCAGCCGCCGGACCTGATCCTGCTGGAC
>DATKFT010000943.1:0-3349 GCA_035544335.1 Pseudorhodoferax sp. | reverse complement strand
TCTTGTACAGCTCCATCTGCAGGTGGCCGATGCCGCCCGTGCCCGAGGAGGAGTAGGAGTACTTGCCCGGCGACTTCTTGAGCTCGGCCACATAGGCCTTGTAGTCCTTGGCCGGGAAATTCGGATTGACCGCGATGATGTTGGGCGTCGCCGCGATGTTCACGATGGGCGTGAAGTCGGTGATCGGGTTGTACGGGGTCTTGGTGTTGATGGCCGGGTTGGCGGCCGTGGTCGACACCGTGGCCACGCCCAGCGAGTAGCCGTCGGGCTGCGCACGCGCAGTCTCGGTCGCGCCGATGATGCCCCCGCCACCGCCCTTGTTGTCCACCACCACGGGCTGGCCCAGCACCTTGCCCAGCGGATCGGCGATGACGCGCGCGATGATGTCCGTGGTGCCGCCGGGTGCGAACGGCACGACCAGCTTGATCGGCTTGTTCGGATAGGACTGCGCCATGGCAGAGCCGGCGGCAGCGAGCAGGGCCAGCGTGAAAATGGAACGGCGTTGCATCAAATGGTTCTCCGCGAAGTGATGGGTCGGCACCAGACGGGGCTCGTGACCGCGCCTGGCCGAAAAAATTATAGGAGCCGCCCCGCGCGCACCGCCCCCGGACATGCCCTTGGCCGGCGCTGGTATTCTTGGACCGCTTCCGCCGCTGCGCGACCACCGCCCTGCCCCCCGTGAACTACGCGCAACTGCTGCTCCCCGACTTCTCGCTGATCCTGATCGGCTTTCTGCTGTGCCGCTACACGCCCATGAACCGCGAGGTCTGGGCCCAGGTCGAAAAGCTCGTCTACTACGTGCTGTTTCCGGTGCTGCTGTTCCAGTCGGTGCTGCGCTCGCGCATCGACCTGGCGGCCACCTCGGACCTGATCCTCGCGGGGCTGGCGCTCGCAGCCTGCGGCATCGCGTTGGCCTACAGCCTGCCGCGCTGGCCAGGCCTGGCCAGGCATGTGGAACAACGCGAGCATGCGGGCGCCACGCAGATCGCGTTCCGCTTCAACTCCTTCATCGCGCTGCCGCTGGCCGAGCGGCTGGCCGGCGCGCCGGGCGCGCTCGCGATGGCCGTGCTGATCGCGGTCTGCGTGCCCCTGTTCAACGTCGCGGCCGTGTGGCCCATGGCGCGTGGTGCCAGCGCGAACTTCGGGCGCGAGCTGCTGCGCAACCCGCTGATCGTCGCCACGGCCAGCGGCCTGGCCGCGAACCTGGCGGGCTTCAGCATTCCTGCCTGGGTCGAGCCCACGACCACGCGCATCGGCGCGGCCTCGGTGGCCATGGGCCTGATGGCGGCCGGCGCCGGCATGCAGTTCGGCCCGCTCGCGCGCGCCAAGGCCCTGGGTGTGGGCCTGCTGGCCATCCGCCACCTGCTGCTGCCCTTGGTCGCGCTGGGCCTGGTGGTGGTGGTGAAGCTGCCGCCCGTGCAGGCCACGGTGCTGCTGATCTTCTCGGCCCTGCCCACGGCGTCGAGCTGCTATGTGCTGGCCGCGCGCATGGGCTACAACGGGCCCTACGTGGCGGGGCTGGTCACGCTGTCCACTCTGGCCGGCATGCTGAGCCTGCCGTTTGCACTGGGCATCCTGCGGCCGCTTGCGCCGTAAAGCCGCCGCTCAGGCCGTCTTGTCGGCGCGCAGCTGGAGCTCCTCGCTCATGGCCTCGCGGATCCGGAACTTCTGGATCTTGCCCGTCACCGTCATCGGGAACTCGGTCACGAAGCGGATGTAGCGCGGCACCTTGTAGTGCGCGATCTTGCCCTTGCAGAATGCGCGCACGGCCTCCTCGCTGAGCTGCTGGCCGGGCTTGGCGATGATCCAGGCGCACAGCTCCTCGCCGTAGCGTGCGTCGGGCAGGCCGACCACCTGCACGTCCTGCACCTGCGGGTGGCGGTACAGGAACTCCTCGACCTCGCGCGGGTAGATGTTCTCGCCGCCGCGGATCACCATGTCCTTGATGCGGCCCACGATGTTGACGTAGCCCTCCTCGTCCATGGTCGCGAGGTCGCCCGTGTGCATCCAGCCCTCGCCATCGATGGCCTCGCGCGTCTTCTCTTCGTCGCCCCAGTAGCCGTGCATGACCGAGTAGCCGCGCGTGCAAAGCTCGCCCGACTGGCCGCGCGGCACCAAGGCGCCGCTGGCGGGATCGACGATCTTGACCTCCAGGTGCGGCTGCACCTGGCCGACCGTGGACACGCGCTTGGCCAGCGGCGTGTCGGTGGAGCTCTGGCAGCTGACCGGGCTGGTCTCGGTCATGCCGTAGGCGATCGTGATCTCCGACAGATGCATCTGCTCGACGACGCGCTTCATGACCTCGATCGGGCAGGGCGAGCCGGCCATGATGCCGGTGCGCAGCGAGGACAGGTCGAACTCGGCAAAGCGCGGATGGTCGAGTTCGGCGATGAACATCGTGGGCACGCCGTGCAGGCCCGTGCAGCGCTCGGCCTGCACGGCCTCGAGCACCGTGAGGGGATCGAAGCCGTCGTTGGGGTAGACGATGGCGCTGCCATGCGTGAGGCAGGCCAGGTTGCCCAGCACCATGCCGAAGCAGTGGTACAGCGGCACCGGGATGCACAGCCGGTCCGCCGGCGTGAGCCGCATGCACTCGCCGATGAAGAAGCCGTTGTTCAGGATGTTGCGGTGGGTCAGCGTCGCACCCTTGGGAAAGCCCGTGGTGCCGCTCGTGAACTGGATGTTGATCGGGTCGGTGTTCTGCAGACTGCGCTGCACCTCGGCCACGCGCGGATCGGCGGCGTCGCCCGTGGCCAGCAGGCTCGAGAAGCGCGTCATGCCAGGCTCGTCCGCGCCCTCGCCGGCCTGGTCGATCCAGTAGATGCGTTCGAGCTGGGGCAGCCTGCCGTCCAGTTCGCGCAGCATGGCCAGGTAGTCGCTGGTCTTGAAGCGTGCCATGGCGACGATGGCGCGGCAGCCGACCTTGTTCAGCGCGTACTCGAGCTCGGCCGTGCGGTAGGCCGGGTTGATGTTGACGAGCACCAGGCCGGCCTTGGCCGTGGCCAGCTGCATGAGCAGCCAGGCCGCGTTGTTGTGCGACCAGATGCCGATGCGGTCGCCGGCCTGCAGGCCCGAGCGCAGCAGTGCACTGGCCAGGCGGTTGGCCTCGGCCTGCAGCTGGCCATAGGTCTTGCGCACGCCTTCGTGGCGGCTGACCAGGGCCAGCGCCCCAGGCTGGCGTGCGGCCATGGCGTCGAAACAGTCGCCGATGGTCTGCTCGATCAGCGCGGGCACCGTGGCGCCCTTGGCGTAGCTGTTGTCCATGACGGCGCTCAGACCGTTTCGGCGAACAGCTCGCGGCCGATCAGCATGCGGCGGATCTCGCTCGTGCCCGCGCCGATCTCGTAGA
>DATKFT010000942.1:0-6092 GCA_035544335.1 Pseudorhodoferax sp. | reverse complement strand
TGGTCAGCGAGGCATTGCCCTTGATTTGGATATCTATGATTTTCGAGATGAGGAGCCGGGTCGTGAGTCTTAACTGGTCACCCAAGGCGGACGCCTGCGGTGCCGCTTGGCTTCGGCGTTAGGCATCATGAAGAAGCGCTCACGACTTTCTCAAGCCATTGGCCGACTGCCGTTGCCAGTGGCGGTCGCACTTGGCTTCGCGGTCTTTGTCGCTGGAGCTGGTGCCCTGGCCTCGCTTATGTCGCCACCTCGGGATGTACAAGCCGAATGTCGCAAACAGTGCGAGCCTCGCTTCTCGCGATTGGTGCGAGACAAGGACTACCCTATGTCAGCCAAGGGCACCTATCGACAGGTGTGCGAGTGCTACTAGAGATGCCGAGCATGTTTCGCATTGTCTTGGGGCTATACGCGTGCCCTCGGTCGGCACAGGTACGCAAGCGCACAGATCCACCGAGGCGCCCGTTCAAACTTGGCCAAGCAGCCCGGTCACAGGAGCGATGATGCCTAACCATTCGGTCAAGCCGACGTGCCTACGGCACGCGGCTTACCTCAAACGTTAGGCAGAAAGTGGGAGGCGTTGTGGATGAACTGAAATTCTGGGAGATTGTGGACTCCGCGCATGGTCGCGCAGGCGGCGATATGGACAGCAAGTCTGAATTGATTAAGGACGCAATCTCCAAGCTGTCGGGACTTGAAGCAAATGCGTTCGCGTCAAATTTTGACTTGAAGATGGACGAGGCCTATTCATGGCCTTTGTGGGGTGCGGCATACGTCATCAACGGCGGCTGCAGTGACGACGCCTTCACAGACTTTCGAGCCTCTCTCATTTCCCGAGGGCGCGCTTCCTTTGAACAGGCTATCGCAGATCCAGATTCATTGGCAGATGACGACTTCGATGAAGAGGCGTGGTTTTATGAGGGGTATCAGTACGCGGTCGCAGATGGCGTAAAGGCTGCTGGGGGATCAGTTCCCATGCGGACCAACCCTCATCCGGATGAGCCGACTGGCCAAGGATGGGACGAGGAAAAGGTTTATGGCCTGTACCCCAAACTTGCAGCGAAGTTCGCATAACAGGCCGCTGCATCCGACCGCCTTCGGCGTCGGCTGAGCGGCCGCGTCGCGCGACTGCTCCCAGGCAAAGCGGAAGACCCGCTGTGGGCGCATGGCGGCCCCCAGCCCTGGCCTGCAGTCCAACGCCCACCACCCAACCCCCACTCAAAGCCCAAAGCTTCCCCGCAACAAGCGCCGGTAGGCATGCCCCGCCACCCCGGCCTCCTGCGCCAACGCCGCGGCATCGGCATCCACCGCGGTGCGCAGCTGGCGCAGCGCCGACAGCCGCCCGGCCACGGCCGCGTAGCTGCCATCCAGGCGGATGGCCGCATCCGGCGCCAGCAGGCTGTGGCACTGGCTGTGCAGCACGGGGGAGGGTGCGGGCGCCCGCCCATCGAGCGCCGCACAGATGGCCGCCGCGCAGGCCTGTGCCGCGCTGTGGGCCGCCATGGCGGACTTGGGCAGCGGGTAGGCCTGTGCGGCATCGCCGAGCACGTAGACGCCCGCGTGGCGGCGCGACTCGAAGCTGTGTGCGTGCACGGGGCACCAGCCGCTGGCGTCCACGAGGTCGGCCGCGTGGCACAGCGCGGCGGCCTGCTGCGCGGGGATGATCGAGGCCAGGTCGGGCACGAGGCGCTCGCCGCTGGCCAGGCGCACCTCGCCACGCGCGGTGTCGACCGCGTCCACCTCGCCGCCCTGCGCACGCGGCAGCCATTCGATGGCGCCCGCGGGCAGTGTGCTCCAGGCGCGCTGGAACAGCGGCCGCAGGCTGAAGTCGTCCTTGGCGTCGGCGACGAGGACCTTGGCGCGCCGGCCGCGCAGCGCCCAGGCGAACAGGCTGGCGCGCTCGTAGGGGCCGGGCGGGCAGCGGTAGGGGTGGGCCGGCACGCCGATCAGCACGGTGGCCCCCATGCCCAGGGCCGCGAAGCGCGCGCGCAGTGCCAGCATCGAGGCGTCGCCGAGCCAGCCGTGCGGCATGCGCGCGCTGCCGGCCGCGTCCAGGCCCGCGGTGCCGTCCCAGACCAGGTCGACGCCGGGCGCCAGCACCAGACGCTCGGCCGCATGCCAGCGGCCCGCGGCATCGCGCACGCGCCGCCGCACGGGGTCGACCGCGGCCACGGCCTGCACCTGCCAGTCGATGCCCTGCGCGGCCAGTGCGGCCGGCGTGGCCGACACCGCGGCCCGGCTGCGCAGGCCCGCCAGCATGGCGTTGGCCAGCGGCCCCGCGATGAAGCGACGGCGCGGCTCGAACAGCCGCAGCTGCAGCGCCGGCTGCGCGCGCTTGAGCGCCAGCGCGCAGCTGGCGCCCGCGAAGCCGCCTCCCACCACGATGACGCGCGCCAGGGTCTGGCTGCGCAGCAGCGGCGCGGCCACGGCAGCGGCCATGGCGGCGCTGGCCGCGCGCAGCAGCTGGCGGCGCGGGACGGGGGAGGACGGCATGGCGCCGCAGCCTACCTGCGCGGCGCCGCCCGCGCGATCCAGGGAAAGCGACAAGCAGATTCGCACAATGCGACAGGCCGCGCGCCCGGGCCGCGGCTACGATGGCGGCCCAGACCCTGCACGACGGAGACACCATGGCCGAAGTCCGCGATGCGGCGTACGCCGTTGCGCAAGCGCGCGAACTGTTCTTCCAGCAAGGGCTGGATCCGGCGGACTGCGTGGCCGCGCCGATCGCGCGTTCCTGGCAGCGCAGCCAGCACCTGCCCTGGCAGCAGCATGCGCTGGAGCCCATCACGCTGGGCGAACTCGACGAGCGGCGCGAGCAGGCCATGCGCCTGCTGGCCTGCGCCCAGCCTGAGCTGGACGGCCTGGCCGAGCACGCCACGGGCCATGGCTGCGTGGTGATCCTGAGCGATGCGAGCGGCCTGATCCTGCACGAGATCGGCAGCCCCGAATTCCTGCCCAAGGCCGAGCGCGTGGCGCTCACGCCTGGCGTGGACTGGTCCGAGGGCCTGCGCGGCACCAATGCCATCGGCACCGCGCTGGTCGAGCGCAGCGCGGTGATGGTGCTGGGCGGCGAGCACTACCTCGCGCAGAACGCCATGCTGGGCTGCGCGGCGGCACCCATCCTGGACGGCCGCGGCGAGGTGGCCGGTGTGCTCGACATCTCGGGCGACATGGTGCGCGTGAACCAGCATGCGCTGGGCCTGGTGCGCATGGCGGCCCAGCAGGTGGAGCACCGCATGCTGCTGGCCGGCGCCCAGGGCCATCTGCTGCGCTTCCATGCCCGGCCCACGCTGATCGGCACGCCGCGCGAGGGCGTGCTCGTGATCACCGACGGCCGCATCGCCGCGGCCAACCGCATCGCGCTGGAGATGCTGGGCAGCCACTGGTCCGGCCTGCTGGACCGCGACGTGAAGACTCTGCTGGGCCGCGACTGGGGCCGGCTGGAGCACCAGCGCGGCCTGCTCACGCTGCCGGGCGGCAGGCAGATCGCCGGCGTGGTCGAGCGCCTGGGCCCGCCGCTGCACGCCGCGCCGCGGGCGCGCACCACGCCGGCACAGCAGGCCCATACCGGCACTGACTGCGGCACGGATGGCGGCACCGCGGCCGACGCCGTGGCACCGCTGCTGGCCCAGGCCCGGCGCGTGCTCGACCAGGGCGTGTCGGTGGTCGTGACGGGCGAGACCGGCACCGGCAAGGACGTGTTCGCGCGCCGCCTGCACGCGGCCAGCCGGCGCGCGGCGGGCCCCTTCGTGGCGCTGGACTGCGCCTCGCTGCCCGAGAACCTGATCGAGGCCGAACTGTTCGGCTACGAGGAGGGCGCCTACACGGGTGCCAAGAAGCGCGGCAACCCGGGCCGCGTCCGCCAGGCAGACGGCGGCGTGCTGTTCCTGGACGAGATCGGCGAGATGCCGATCGGCCTGCAGAGCCGGCTGCTGCGCGTGCTCGAGGAGCGCGTGGTCGTGCCGCTGGGCGGCGGCCGCGCCGTGCCCGTGGACTTCGACCTGGTCTGTGCCACCCACCACAGCCTGCCGGCCCTGGTGCAGGCCGGGCGCTTCCGCGCCGACCTGCTGTACCGGCTGGCCGGCTTCACGGCCTGCCTGCCGCCGCTGCGCGAGCGCGGCGACCGCCACGCGCTGATCGCGCGGCTGTTCGACGAACTCGGCGGGCAGGCGCGGCGGCTGCGGCTGTGCGAGGACGCGCTCGAGCGGCTGGGCGCGCTGGCCTGGCCCGGCAACGTGCGCGAGCTGCGCAGCGTGCTCAAGTCGCTGATCGCGCTGGCCGAGGAGGGCGACGAATTGGGCGCGCAGGACCTGCCCGCCACCTTGCTGCCGCCCGGGGCGCCTGCGGTGGCCACGGCCACCAGACCGCAGCCGGTGCCATGCCCGTCCGCGTCGGGGCCGGACTCTGTGCCCGCGCCCGAGTCGCTGCGCGATGCGACGCGCCAGGCCATCGCCCAGGCCCTGGCCGCGTGCGGGCAGGACGTGGCGCAGGCCGCGCGCCTGCTGGGCGTGCACCGCAGCACCATCTACCGCCACCTGGCACGGCTGGAGCGGCAGGCGCGGGACTAGAACCCGCGTTCAGCGCACGCGCTCGGCGTAGCCGCCCTCGATCCAGGCCTGCGCGCTCGCCGCGCTGAGCTTGAAGCTGGCGGCAACGCGGGCCTCGCCCAGGGCCGTGCCGGCCGCATCCTGGGCGCTCAGCACGCCATAGGGGTACTCCTCGTCGGGCACGATGGTCAGCGCCACGCGGATGCGCTCGGCGCCATCGCCGATGGCCACCTCCTTGTGCAGCCGCGCATGCAGCTGCTGCTCGTGGCGGCGCAGCACCTCGGAGGCGGTCTTGACCAGCGTGTGGAAGGCCGGCGCGTCCAGCGGCTTGGGGTTCTTCTTGTCGCGGCCCATGGTCCAGGGGCCGACCAGCGCGGGCTCGGCCTCGCCGCGCAGCGTCATGGACACGGCCCAGCCGTCGTCGTCCTCGTTCTTGATGACCTGGGCGGTCCAGCGTTCGTCGCGCCACAGGCGGGCTTCCTGGATGGGGCCGTCGGCTTCGTCGGCCCGGTCGGAAAAGTCGTCGTTCATCGCGCCATTGTCCCCCGTGGCCCCGGCGGGCTGGCGGCCCCCCACGGGGCCCGGGGCTACTGCAGCCGCGTGCGGATCCTGCGCACCTGGGCGGCGGTGTCGGGGCTGTTGCGCTCGGCGGCCGCCGCGAACTCCAGCATGCGCCGCTTGAGGTCCGGGTTGCTGGTGTTGACCGAGGCCAGGAAGCTGGCCGTGTTGAAGATGCTCGCGCGGCGCTGCGTGTCGGGGTCGGGCGCAGGCCGGGCCGGGTTCGGAAAGCCCTCGCGCTCGCGCGCCTGCACGTCCTGCATGGCCCGTTTGATCAGCTGGTCGACCAGCGCGTCGTCGGCATACCAGGCCTGCTGCAGCGCGCGCAAGGCCTCCACGCGGGCGGTCTGCTCGTCGGAGAACATCTGCGTGAGCAGCCGTGCGCGGTTGGCGTCCAGGATGGACCGGGCCTCCGCGGCGGCCGGGTTGTCGGGGCCCGCGGCGCGCTGCAGTGCGTTCAGGATGTTCACCGCCTCGTCGGGCGGCAGCACGATCTGCACGGCCTGCATGGCCAGGCGCCGGCGCTCCTCGTTCTTGCCGGTCAGGTCCTCGATGAGCTTGAGGATGACATTGACCTTCTCCACCTGGGTCTTGGTCGCGATGCTGGCCGCGTCGGCCTTGGTGCGCAGTTCCTCGGCCTTGCCCTTGAGCTCCTCGATGGCGACCTTCTGCTTGGCGATCTCGTTGTTCGCGTCGGTGATGCCCGCGTTCAGGAAGTAGCCGATGACCAGCAGCAGCACCGGATTGAGCGCCGTCATGAGCGCGGGCATGCGCGACAGGAGATCGGGCCGGGGTGTCGACGGGGTTTCGTCTGCCATGCGGTGCACCTCCAGAAGGGCGTCTCCGGCGTGGAGACCGGCGCATGGTAGGGCAGGCGGTGGCGCCTGAACAGTCTCGTCAGCGGGCCCGCGGCACGAGCGCGGCGACGGCCGCCAGCATGGCCTCCTGCTCCTGCAGCGCGCCGAAGCCTGCCTCCACGTTCACGTAGGC
>DATKFT010000941.1:0-2641 GCA_035544335.1 Pseudorhodoferax sp. | reverse complement strand
GCCGCTTCCAGCGCCTGCGGCTGCAGCCGAAAGCCATCGTCCTGCGCGCAGTCCACGAACACCGGCACACCCTCGGCCGCGGCCACGATGTCGGGGTAGGACACCCAGTAGGGCGCGGGGATGATGGCCTCGTCGCCCGGGTCGATCAGCGCAAGCGCGGCGTTGAACAGGATGGTCTTGGACGCGCTGGAGACGATCACCTGCTCGGGCGTGAAATGCAGGCCGTTGTCGCGCGCGAACTTGCGGATGATGGCCTGCTTGTACCCGGGCATGCCGTCCACGGCCGTGTACTTGGTGCGGTTCTCGCGGATGGCCTGGATGCCGGCCTCGGCCACATGCGGCTCGGTGTGGAAGTCGGGCTCGCCCTGGCTCAGCGTGATGATGCTGCGCCCTTGCGCCTTGAGCTCGAAGCTGAGCTTGGTCATGGCGAGGGTGGGGGAAGCGGCGATCCGCTGAAGGCGTTGGGCGACCAGTGTCATGGCAGGAGGGGCTGGGTGGATGGGGCGCGGGGCGATGGAACACTGCCGGGCGCAGCGTGTGGAACACTAAGATCCATGCTAGTGACGGCTGCCCTCTTGCATCGCTACAGCTGCGCCAAACTGTGATGGACTGTTGTGACCAGATGAGCAATACGGATTCCACCGCGACCATGGCCCGCGATGGCAGCGGCCCGCTGTCCAGGCAGCTGGCGGCGCACCTGCGCGCGCTGATCAAGGGCGGGCGCTACCAGGCCGGGCAACGGCTGCCCTCGGTGCGCGCGCTGGCGGCCAGCAATGCGCTGAGCACACAGACCGTGGTGGAAGCCTATGCCCAGCTCATGGCCGCGGGCTTCGTGGTGTCGCGGCGCGGCTCGGGCTATTTCGCGGCCGAGCGCGGCAGCGAACCCAGTCCGGCGCTGGTCCGCATGCGCGAGCAGCTCGACCCGCGCAGGCTGGGCCGCGAGGTGCTGACCGACACCTCGGCCATCGTGCGGCTGGGCGGCGGCGGGCTGTCGTCGGAGTGGATCGACCATGTGGAGATCGAGTCGGCACTGCGCCGCTGCGCGCGGGGCGTGCTGCCGCGCTTCGGCGCCTACGGCAGCGCGCAGGGCTACGAGCCGCTGCGGGCCCTGCTGGCCAGCGGCCTGGGTGCCAAGGGCATCCAGGTGCCGGCCTCGCACATCCTGATGTGCCACGGCGCCACGCAGGCCATCGACCTGGCGATCCGCGTGCTGACGCGGGCCGAGCAGACCGTGCTGGTCGACGACCCCGGCTATTTCCAGACAAGCTGGGCGCTCAAGGTCCATGGCGCCAAGGTGGTCGGCGTGCCGCGCACGGACAGCGGACCCGACCCGCAGGCCTTCGAGCGCCTGTGCGTGGAGACCGGCGCCAAGGTGTTCTTCACGCAGAGCGCGCTGCAGAACCCGACGGGCTCCATGCTGACGCTGGGCGTGGCCTACGAGCTGCTGCGCAGCGCGGAGCGCCATGGCGTGACCATCGTGGAGGACGATGTGTCGGGCGACCTCGCGCCCGACGCCGCGCCCCGGCTGGCCATGCTCGACCAGCTGCAGCGCGTGCTGTACGTCGGCAGCTTTTCCAAGACGCTGTCGCCCAGCCTGCGCGTGGGCTACCTCGCGACGCGGCGTGACGACCTGCTCGACGAGCTGACCCGGCGCAAGCTCGTGAGCTCCTACGTGAGCTGCGAGCCCAACGAATCCATCGTGCACGCGCTCATGGTCGACGGCCACTACGCGCGCCATGTGCGGCGCCTGGAGCGGCGCCTCAAGGAGCGTGCGCTGCAGGCCTTGCCGGCGTTGCAGGACCTGGGCTTCGTGCCGGGCCAGAACCAGCCGGCCTACACGGGCGGCACCTTTCTGTGGCTGCGCCACCGCTCGGGCGCGGACGCGCTGACGCTGGCGAACGAGGCCGCCGCCTCGGGCATCCTGCTGGCGCCGGGCTGCGTGTTCCGGCCCCACGAGGAGAGCAGCCAGTTCTTCCGCTTCGTGCTGCCGCTGTGCACGGAGCGTGCGATCGCCGCGCTGGCCGGCATCGTGCAGGCACAGCCCGGCAGCCGCGCGGCGCCACCGGTGGCGCGATAGCCGGGCCGGTGCGGCTTCGTCAGCCCAGGTTCCAGCGCCCCCCCAGCGCGCGGAACAGGTGCGCGAGGGCGACCTGGCGCTGTGTGGCGACGTCGATGAAGTGCATTTCGCTCGCGTAGGCCGCGCGCTGTGCATCCAGCAAGCGCAGGTGGCTGTCCATGCCGCCCTGGTAGCGCGCCTGGGCCAGCGACAGCGCATGCCTGCTGCTGCGCAGCAGGTCCTCGCGGTGCCCGAGTTCGCGCCGCAGCGTGTCGTTGGCGGCCAGTGCGTCGGCGACCTCGCGGAACGCCGTCTGGATGCTGCCCTCGTACTGGGCGACGGCCATGTCCCTGCGGACCTCGGCCAGGGCCAGGCTGGCGCGGTTGCGGCCGGCATCGAACAGCGGCAGCGACAGCTGGGGCGCAAAGCTCCAGGCGCCCTGGCCGCCGCTGAACAGGCGCGAGAGCTCCGCGCTCGTGCTGCCCATGAACGCGGTCAGCGAGATGCGCGGAAAGAAGGCCGCGCGGGCGACGCCGATGTCCGCCGTCCTGGCGCGCAGCTGGCTTTCGGCGGCCTGGATGTCGG
>DATKFT010000940.1:0-11751 GCA_035544335.1 Pseudorhodoferax sp. | reverse complement strand
GTCCTGCGTCACATGCACGCCCGGCAGGCGTGCGTCGTTCCAGCGCCCGCCAATGGCCCGCTCGATCTGCGCGGCCAGCTGCAGCAGCAGGCCGTCGCCGGCCTGGCGTGTCTGCAGGTGCATGCCCAGCGGCAGGCCGTGTTCGTTCCAGGCCAGCGGCAGCGAGATGCCGGGGATGCCGCACAGGTTGGCGATGGGCGTGTAGGCGAAGTTGTGCCAGAGGTGGTCGAACCAGTCGTGCACCGAGGGGTTGTCGCTGGTCGTCAGGTACTCGGTCTGGCCGACGCGCGGCGTGGGCAGGGCCGTCACGGGCGTGAGCAGGATGTCCCAGTCCTCGAAGAAGGCGCCGAAGCCGCGCGCCGTGCTGTTGAACGCAGCCTGCATCTGGAAACGTTCGGCGTAGCTGGTGTCGCGGCCCGCCTCCCAGATCTTGATGTTGATGGGCTCGACCTTGTCCGCAGGCGGGCGTTCCAGGCCCAGCGTGCGCAGCATGGTTTCGATGGTCTGCGCGAAGTTGCTGATGTAGCACAGGGTCTGCGCGGCGAACGCGGCGCGGATGTCCACGGCCGGCGTCGCCCACTCCACGTGGTGGCCCAGGCTCTCGAGGAAGCGGCCCACGCGCTGCAGCTCGGCCGCGATGTGGGGCGTGGCCTGGAAGTCGCCCCAGGCGTGCAGCAGCGCGATGCGCAGCGGCCTCGGGTCGCGTTCGATGGTCTTGGCGTAGGGTTCCGGCGGATTCCAGTAGGGCATGAACTCGCCGGGCGCGCCGCCGCGGCAGTGGTCCACGAAGCTGGCCATGTCGCGCACGCTGCGGCTGATCGCGCCCTGCGTGGACACCAGGCCCGAGAGGTCTGACAGGCCCGGCGCGATCGAGAACACGCCGCGCGAACTCTTGAGGCCGATGGCGCCGTTGACGCCAGCCGGGATGCGGATGGAGCCGCCGCCATCGGTCGCATGCGCGATCGGCACCACGCCGGCGGCCACCATGGCGGCCGAGCCGGCCGACGAACCGCAGGTCGTGTAGTCCAGGTTCCAGGGATTGCGCGTGACGAACAGGCTGTTCTCGACCGAGCTGCAGACGCCGAACTCCGGCGTGGTCGTGCGGCCGATCACGTTCAGCCCGGCCTGGCGCAGCTTGCCGGCCAGGAAGCTGTCCGCGCTGGCGCGGTTGCCCTGCATCAGCAGCGAGCCCATCTCCTGCAGCCGGCCCTTGAGCGTGGGGCCCAGGTCTTTCATGAGGTAGGGCAGGCCGGCGAACACGCCCTGGGGGTCCATGCCGTCCTGGAGCGGGTCGGCGACCACGTCGTCGAACACCTCGACCACGGCGCTGGTCGGTCCGTTGGTGCGTGCGATGCCGGCCGCGGCCTGGGCCGCGAGTTCGGCAGGCGTCAGTTCACCGGCGCGCACGCGCGCGGCCAGCGCCACGCCGTCGTGCGCGGTCCATTCGTCCCAGGACATCGCGGGCGTCATGCCGGGATCTCCATGCTGCGGTGCTGAAGATGGGAGGTGAGGTGGTCCATGAAAGCGTCCATCGTGGGAGATCAGGGAAGGGGTGGGGCGGCGCCGCGCGCAGCGGGCGTGAACGAGAACGGGGGCTCGGACGCCGCAGGCTCGTGCCACAGCCGCTCCCAGGTGCCGCGCAGCACGATGCCGCGCGCCTCGGTGAGCACGGGCAGGGTGGAGGGCGCGACCGGCGTCCAGGGCGCCTGCGGCCCCGCGCGCTCGGCGATGCGGTAGCGGAAGCTGTAGAACGGCGCCGCGCCCATGCGCAGGTCCGACAGCAGCAGGTCGTCGCCCTCGGCGCTGGCGAGCAGGAAGCCGCTCGCGAACCAGTGCAGCCGCGCCACCGCGGGCGTCTGCGCCAGCGCCTGCAGCGCCGCCGTCTCGCCGGCGTGGTGCGCAAAGCGCAGCGGCCCGCGGTCCACCGGCAGCGAGCGGTAGCCTTCCAGCATGCCGTCCGGCGTCAGCGCGACGACCCGCCACAGCAGCGTGTTGAACGGCGTGGGTGTGGAGAAGAAGGCGGCGTCGGCCAGGCCTTGGGCGGCCAGTGCGGCGCGGGCCTCGCGGTCCACGAGCGTCTTGGCCAGCAGCGACCAGCCCAGGTAGGCGCTGGACAGCATGAGGCCCCAGGCCAGGAAACGGCGCCCCGCGGGCCGCGCGCCCACGGCCAGCACCGCGATGAAGGCCGCCAGCAGCGGCAGCGTGTAGGCCGGGTCGATGATGAACACGCTGGACCACATGGTGGGCTGCGGCGGCAGCGGCCACCACAGCTGCGTGCCATAGACCGTGAAGGCGTCCAGCAGCGGATGCGTGAGCAGCGCCAGCCAGATGGCGAGCAGCCAGCGTCCGGGTGCGGCACCGACCGGAGCCCACCAGCGCCTGAGCGCCCACCAGAGCAGAACGCCGAACAGCAGCAGCACGGGCAGGGCGTGCGAGGGCCCGCGGTGCCAGGTGACCAGCGTCACGGCATCCACGCCCATCCAGCGCATGGGGAAGCTGTCCAGGTCGGGCAGCGTGCCCAGCACGGCGCCGGCCACGGCGGCACGGCGGCGGTGGGCCGCGGGCACGGCCAGCGCGGCCACGCTGCCGCCCAGCACCACCTGGGTCAGGGAATCCATGAACGGATCAATCGACGCGTCGTGGTGGGCCTACGACGCTGCACCGCACGAAGTGCTTCAGAAGGCGGTGGAGCGCGCCATGCCAGTGCGGCTGCAGAACGGACTGCGCCGACCCGCCGGATCCAGCCGGTGGCCAGGATCGGCCGGCCACAGGGCCTGGGGCGGGCCCATCCCGGCATCATTTCTTGCGGCCGCCGAAGATGCCGCCCAGCACGCCGCGCAGGATTTCGTTGCCGATCTTGGTGCCCATGCTGCGCATCGTGGACTTGGCCACGGTCTGCACCAGGCCGTCGCGCTTGCCGCCGCGCGGACCCGTGGAACCGAACAGCAGGTCGTTCAGGCCGTCCATGATGGCGCCGCCACCCGCGCTGCCGGCCTGCCCGGCGGCGGGCGTGGCCGCGCCGGCCGCGTTGGACGTGGCCGCATCGGTGCGGCCCTTGAGCTTCTCGTAGGCCGACTCGCGGTCCACGATCTTTTCGTACACGCCGGCCACCAGCGAGCTGGCGATCAGCGCCTGGCGCTGCTGCGCCGTGATGGGGCCGACCTGGCTGCCCGGCGGCAGCACATAGGCCCGCTCGGTGATGCCGGGCCGGCCCTTGGCATCCAGCAGGCTGACCAGGGCCTCGCCGACGGCCAGGTCGGTGATGGCCGCCTCGATGTCCAGGCCGGGCTTTTGGCGCATGGTCGAGGCGGTCGCCTTGACCGCCTTCTGGTCGCGTGGCGTGAAGGCGCGCAGCGCATGCTGCACGCGGTTGCCGAGCTGGGCCAGCACGGTGTCGGGAATGTCCAGCGGGTTCTGCGTGGCGAAGTACACGCCCACGCCCTTGGAGCGCACCAGGCGCACGACCAGTTCGATGCGCTCGACCAGCACTTTGGGCGCTTCGTTGAACAGCAGGTGCGCCTCGTCGAAGAAGAACACCAGCTTGGGCTTGTCGGGATCGCCGACCTCGGGCAATTGCTGGAACAGCTCGGACAGCAGCCACAGCAGGAAGGTGGCGTACAGCCGCGGGGAGTTCATGAGCTTGTCGGCCGCCAGCACGTTGACCATGCCGTGGCCGGCCTGGTCGGTCTGCATGAAGTCCTGGATGTCCAGCATGGGCTCGCCGAAGAACTTGTCGCCGCCCTGGCCCTCGATTTGCAGCAGGCCGCGCTGGATGGCGCCCACGCTGGCGGCGCTGATGTTGCCGTACTGGGTCGTGAACTGGGAGGCGTTGTCGCCCACGTGCTGCAGCATGGCGCGCAGGTCCTTGAGGTCCAGCAGCAGCAGGCCCGCATCGTCGGCGATCTTGAACACCAGGTTCAGCACGCCGGCCTGGGTCTCGTTGAGGTTCAGCATGCGGGCCAGCAGCAGGGGGCCCATGTCCGAGATCGTCGCGCGCACCGGATGGCCTTGCTCGCCGAACACGTCCCACAGCTGCACGGGGCAGGCGATGGGCGCTGGCGGCGTGATGCCGCGCTCGGCCAGGATGGCCGCCATCTTGGCGCTGGGCGTGCCGGCCTGGCTGATGCCCGTGAGGTCGCCCTTCACGTCGGCCATGAAGACGGGCACGCCGATCCGCGAGAAATTCTCGGCCAGGGTCTGCAGCGTCACGGTCTTGCCAGTGCCGGTGGCCCCGGTGATCAGGCCGTGCCGGTTGGCAAGCTCCGGCAGCAGTGCACACTGGGTGCTGGCGTTCTGGGCGATCACGAGCGGCTCGGCCATGGCGTGTGTCCTTCAATCGAAAAGTAAAATCCGCGCCCGAGATTAAATCAGACCAATAGAAGGATTCTTCGTGGCCGGACACAGCAAATGGGCGAACATCCAGCACCGCAAGGGCAGGCAGGACGAAAAGCGGGGCAAGATCTGGACGCGCATCATCCGTGAGATCACGGTCGCGGCCCGCCAGGGTGGCGGTGACCTGTCGGCCAACCCGCGCCTGCGGCTGGCGGTGGACAAGGCCAAGGCGGCCAACATGCCGGCCGACCGTGTCAAGTACAACATCGACAAGGCCACTGGCAATGCCGAAGGCGTGAGCTACGAGGAAATCCGCTACGAGGGCTATGGCATCGCCGGTGCGGCCATCATCGTGGACACCATGACCGACAACCGTGTGCGCACGGTGGCCGAGGTGCGCCATGCCTTCAGCAAGTACGGCGGCAACATGGGCACCGAGGGCTCGGTGGCCTTCCAGTTCAAGCACTGCGGGCAGATCGTGCTGGCCCCCGGGGCCGACGAGGACAAGGTCATGGAGGTGGCGCTGGAGGCCGGCGCCGATGACGTGATCACCGACGGCGACGGCGCCATCGAGGTGTTGACGCCCTACACGGAATTCGAGGCCGTGAAGAACGCGCTGGAAGCCGCCGGCTTCACGCCCGAGCTGGCCGAAGTGACCATGCGCGCCGAAAACACCATTGAGCTGGCCGGCGAAGACGCCGAGCGCATGCAAAAGCTGCTGGACGTCCTGGAAGACCTGGACGACGTGCAGAACGTTTACCACAACGGGGCGCTCTGAGATGAAAGTACTGGTGATCGGCGGCGGTGGCCGCGAACACGCATTGGCCTGGAAACTGGCCCAGTCGGCCCGCGTGACGCGCGTCTATGTGGCGCCCGGCAACGGCGGCACGGCGCTGGACGAGCGGCTCGTCAACGTGCCCATCCACGACGTGGTGGCCTTGCGCGAATGGGCGCAGGCCGAGCACATCGCGCTGAGCGTGGTCGGCCCCGAAGGCCCGCTGGCGGCCGGCGTGGTCGACGAGTTCCGTGCCCACGGCCTGCGCATCTTCGGCCCGACCAAGGCGGCAGCCCAGCTGGAAAGCTCCAAGGCCTTCTCCAAGGCCTTCATGCAGCGCCACGGCATTCCCACGGCCGAGTACCAGACCTTCAGCGATCCGAAGGAGGCCCATGCCTACGTGGACGCCAAGGGCGCGCCCATCGTCGTCAAGGCCGACGGCCTGGCGGCTGGCAAGGGCGTGGTCGTGGCCCAGACGCTGGCCGAGGCGCACGAGGCCATCGACTTCATGCTCGTGGACAACACGCTGGGCGTGGCGCACAACGAAGGCGGCGCGCGCGTCGTGATCGAGGAGTTCCTGCAAGGGGAGGAAGCCAGCTTCATCGTGCTGTGCGACGGCAAGAACGTGAGCGCCATGGCCACCAGCCAGGACCACAAGCGCCTGCAGGACGGCGACCAGGGCCCCAACACCGGCGGCATGGGCGCGTACTCGCCGGCGCCCGTGGTCACGGCCGACGTGCATGCGCGCGCCATGCGCGAGATCATCCTGCCCACCATCCGCGGCATGGAGAAGGACGGCATCGCCTACACCGGCTTCCTGTACGCCGGCCTCATGATCGACGCCCAGGGCCGGCCCAAGACGCTGGAGTTCAACTGCCGCCTGGGCGACCCCGAGACCCAGCCGCTCTTGATGCGCCTGAAGTCCGATCTGTTCGAGGTGCTGTGGGCGGCCACCGAGCCGGGCCCGCACGGCAAGCTCGACCAGGTCGAACTGGAGTGGGACCGCCGCATCGCGTTGGGCGTGGTGCTGGCTGCCCATGGCTATCCGCTGTCGCCGCGCAAGGGCGACGCCATCCTGGGCCTGCCTGCGGCCGAGGACGACGCCGTGGTGTTCCATGCCGGCACCGTGCGCGAGGCCGATGGCACCGTGCGCAGCAGCGGCGGGCGCGTGCTCTGCGTGACCGTGCTGGCCGACAAGGTCAAGCTGGCCCAGCAGCGCGCCTACGAACTCGTGCGCGGCATCCAGCTCGACGGCATGCAGTACCGCCGCGACATCGGCCACCGCGCGGCGAAATGACGGCGGGATCCGCTGCACAGTTCGCGGCCTGGTTGCGCGGCCTGCAGCAGGAAATCTGCGCTGCCGTGGCGGCCGTCGATGGCGGCGCCTTCCTGAACGACCCCTGGACCAAGGGCGCCGACGAGTTGCTGCAGGGCGAGGGCATCACGTGCATCCTGGAGAACGGTGCCGTGCTCGAGCGTGCGGGCTGTGGCTTCTCGCATGTGCGGGGGCCGCGGCTGCCGCCCTCGGCCACGCAGCACCGCCCGGCATTGGCCGGCGCGCCGTTCGAGGCCATGGGCGTCTCGCTGGTGTTCCATCCGCGCAACCCCTATGCGCCCACGGTGCACATGAACGTGCGCATGATCGCGGCCGGCCACCCGGGCGAGGAGCCGGTCTGCTGGTTCGGCGGCGGCATGGACCTGACGCCGGCCTATGGCTTCGAGGAAGACGCCCGGCACTTCCACCAGGTCTGCCGCGACGCGCTGGCGCCCTATGGCGAGGACAAGTACCCGCGCTTCAAGCAATGGTGCGACGAGTACTTCTTCCTCAAGCACCGCCAGGAGGCGCGCGGCGTGGGCGGCGTGTTCTTCGACGATTTCTCCGAGCTGGGCCTGGCGCGCAGCATGTCCATGGCGCAGGCCGTGGGCGCGGCCTTCCTGGGCGCCTACCTGCCCATCCTGGAGCGGCGCAAGGACATGGCCTTTGGCGAACGCGAGCGCGCGTTCCAGCTGTACCGGCGCGGCCGCTACGTGGAGTTCAACCTGGTCTGGGACCGCGGCACGCATTTCGGCCTGCAGTCCGGCGGCCGCACCGAATCCATCCTGCTGTCGATGCCGCCACAGGCGGCCTGGTCGTACCGCCACGCGCCCGCGCCCGGCTCGCCCGAGGCCCGGCTGACCGAGCACTTCCTGGTGCCACGCGCTTGGATCTGATCGACCCTGCCGTGCAGCGCGTGGGCGTCTATGGCGGCGCCTTCGATCCGCCGCACCACACCCATACCGACCTGGTGCGCGCCGCCATGGCGCAGTGGCGGCTCGAGCGCATGCACGTGCTGCCCACCGGCCAGGCCTGGCACCGGCAGCAGCAGCCCACGGACGCAGTGCACCGCCTGGCCATGGCAAAACTGGCTTTTGCCGAGCTGCCCGGCGTGGTCGTGGACCCGCGCGAAATCCTGCGCACGGGCCCCAGCTATACCGTCGACAGCCTGCGGGAACTGCAAATCGGCTATCCTCGCGCCCGGCTGCATCTGCTGATCGGCTCCGATCAAGCCCGTGCATTGACCAGCTGGCATGACTGGCAAGACCTCGTGAACCTTGCGCAACTGTGCGTCGCCCCCCGCTTGGACGACGGCACGCCGCAGGGCCAAGCACCGGAATTGCCCGAACTGGCGCTCGCAGGCGCGCGGATCGAGTACCTGAACACCGTTGCGGTGGCCACCAGTGCCACCGAAATCCGCCAGCGCGTGGCCAAAGGCCTGGGCATCGACCATCTGGTTGCGCCCGCCGTTGCACGCTATATTGACCAACACCACCTCTACCGAACCGCTCGATGACCACTGGCACCACTACGGAATCCGCCGCCAAGAAAGACACCCAGAAGCTGCAGAGGTCCATCATCGATGGCCTCGAGGACGTCAAGGCGCAGGACATCCAGGTCTTCAACACCGAGCACCTTTCGGCTCTGTTCGAGCGCGTGATCGTCGCCTCGGGCACCTCCAACCGGCAGACCCGTGCGCTGGCCGCCAGCGTACGCGACGCCGTGCGCGAAGCGGGCTTTGCCAAGCCGCGCATCGAGGGCGAGGAGAACGGTGAGTGGATCATCGTGGACTGCGGCGCCGCCGTGGTGCACATCATGCAGCCCAGCATCCGGCAGTACTACCACCTCGAAGAGCTCTGGGGCGACAAGCCCGTGCGGCTCAAGTTCGGCGCGGCCAAGCCGGCCGTGCCGGTCAAGGAGGTCGAGAAGGCGCCGGTCAAGAAACCTGCGGCCAAGAAGGGCGCAGCCAAGACGCCAGCCGGCAAGGCCGCTGCCAAGAAGGCGCGCAAGCCCGAGGTCGTGTACGCGCCCGAACGGCCCGTGATCGAGGCCCCCGCCAAGAAAAAGGCAGCGGCCAAGAAGGCGGTCGTGGTGAAGGTGGGCGCGCCCGCCAAGAAGGCCGCGGCGAAAGCGCCGGCCAAGACGGCTGTGAAGACGATCGGCAAGGCACCTGCGAAAACAGCTGCCAAGGCCCCGGCCAAGACGGCCGCCAAGGCTGCTGCCGCCAAGAAGGCTCCCGCGAAGAAGGCCGCTGCGCGCCGGGCCTGATCCGGGGTGAAGCTCGCCATCGTGGCCGTGGGCCAGCGTGTGCCCGACTGGGCACAGACGGCCTACGACGATTACGCCAAGCGCTTTCCGCCGGAGCTGCGCGTCGAGCTGCGCGCCGTGAAGACCGAGCCCCGGGGCTCGCGCACGGTGGCGCAGATGCAGGCGGCCGAACGCGAGCGCATCGAGGCGGCCATCGTCTCGGCCGTCGGCCGCAACGCCCATGTGGTGGCGCTCGACGAACGCGGCACCACGCTGACCACCCAGGCACTGGCCGCCAGGCTGTCGAACTGGCAGCTGGAGGGCGACGGCGTGGCCCTCGTGATCGGTGGCCCCGATGGCCTGGAGCCGGCCTTTCGCCAGGCCGCGCACGAGCGCATCCGGCTGTCGGACCTCACGCTGCCGCACGCCATGGCGCGCGTGCTGCTGATCGAGCAGCTCTACCGCGCCTGGTCGGTCAACGCCAACCACCCCTACCACCGCGAATAGGACGCTGCCACTTCCCATGCTGGCCTGGTTCGAACGGCTTCTCCATCCCTTTCCCGAAGCGGCGCCCCGTGTGGCGCCGCGCGGCTTTCTGGCCTTCGTGTGGGCCTGCACGCTGGGCACGCGGCGCTACCTGCTGTTGACCGTGCTGCTGACGGCCATGATCGGCGCGTTCGAGGCGCTGCTGTTCGCCATGATGGGCCGCATCGTCGACTGGCTGGCCAAGGTGCCGCCGGCCGAGCTCTGGAGCACCCAGCGCAACCAGCTGCTGCTGCTGGCCGGCGTGGTGCTGGCCAGCCCGCTCGTGGTGGGCCTGCAGACTCTGGTCAAGCGCCAGACGCTGGCCAGCCATTTCCCCATGCTGCTGCGCTGGAACTTCCACCGGCTGATGCTGGCGCAGAGCGTGGGCTTCTACCAGGACGAGTTCGCGGGCCGCATCGCCACCAAGGTCATGCAGACCGCGCTGGCCGTGCGCGACTTCTGGCTGATCCTGGCCGACATCGCGGTCTTCGTCGTCATCTACTTCGTGACCATGGTGGCGGTGCTGGGCAGCTTCGACCTCTGGATGCTCGCACCCTTCGTGGCCTGGGTGCTGGTCTACGCCGTGCTCGTGCGCTGGTTCGTGCCGCGTCTGGTGCGCGTGTCCAAGAGCCAGGCCGACGCGCGCTCGCTGATGACCGGCCGCGTGACCGACGCCTACACCAACATCGCCACCGTCAAGCTGTTCTCGCACGCGGGCCGCGAAGCCCAGTTCGCACGCTCGGCGATGGAAGAGTTCCTGGTCACCGCACGCAGCCAGATGCGCCTGGTCAGCGGCTTCGAGTTCACGGTGCAGAGCCTGGCGGCCGCGCTGATGCTGGCCACGACGGGCTGCGCACTGTGGCTGTGGACCCAAGGCGAGGTCGGCATCGGTGCGGTGGCGGCGGCCACAGCGATGGCCATGCGCCTGTCGGGCATCTCGCACTGGGTCATGTGGGAGCTCGCAGCGCTGTTCGAGCATGTGGGCACGGTGCAGGACGGCATCAACACCTTGGCACGCCAGCGCCAGGTGGTCGACCGCCCCGGGGCCGTTGCGCTGGCCGTGCCGCGCGGCGAGGTGCGCTTCGACAGCCTGCGCTTCTCGTACGGCGCCAAGGCGCCTGCGCGCCAGGTCATCGACGATCTGTCGCTGACGATCCGGCCGGGCGAGAAGATCGGCCTGGTCGGCCGCTCGGGCGCCGGCAAGTCCACGCTGGTGCACCTGCTGCTGCGCTTTTACGACCTGGACGGCGGCCGCATCCTGATCGACGGGCAGGACATCGCGGGCGTCACGCAGGACAGCCTGCGCGCGCACATCGGCATGGTCACGCAGGACACCGCGCTGCTGCACCGTTCGGTGCGCGAGAACATCCTGTACGGCCGGCCCGATGCCGGCGATGCGGCCATGCACGCGGCCGCGCAGCGCGCCGAGGCCGACGGTTTCATCGCCACGCTCAGCGACCCCAAGGGCCGCACGGGCTACGACGCCCATGTGGGCGAGCGCGGCGTCAAGCTCTCGGGCGGCCAGCGCCAGCGCATCGCGATCGCGCGCGTGATGCTCAAGGACGCGCCCATCTTGCTGCTGGACGAGGCCACCAGCGCGCTCGACTCGGAGGTCGAAGCGGCGATCCAGACCAGCCTGTACCGGCTCATGGAGGGCAAGACCGTGATCGCGATCGCACACCGGCTGTCCACGATCGCGGCCATGGACCGGCTGGTCGTCATGGACCAGGGCCGCATCGCCGAGGTCGGCGACCACCACAGCCTGCTGGCCCAGGGCGGCCTGTACGCGCGGCTGTGGGCACGCCAGAGCGGCGGCTTCCTGGGCGAGGAGGGCCTCGAGCCAGCGATCGACCTCGGCGAGGCGCGCCGGCCCGGAACCCCTTTCTCGGCTTGACATGAACGCACCCGACTTCATCTACCTCGCCTCGCAAAGCCCGCGCCGCAGCCAGTTGCTCGAGCAGTTGGGCGTGCGCCACGCGCTGCTGCTGGCGGAGCCCGGCGAGGACGCCGAAGCGCTGGAGGCCGTGCGCGGCCGCGAGGCGCCGGCGCGCTACGTGCAGCGCGTCACCGCGCTCAAACTCGATGCCGCCGTGGCCCGCCACCGCGCGCGGGCCCTGGCGCCGGCGCCCATCCTGTGCGCCGACACCACGGTGGCCCTGGGCGCCAGCATCCTGGGCAAGCCCGCGGATGGGCAGGACGCAGCGCGCATGCTGGCCGCCCTGTCCGGCCGCAGCCACCGCGTGCTGACGGCCGTGGCCGTGCAGCACGGCACGCTGCGGCTGCAGGCGCTCAGCGTTTCGCAGGTCCACTTCGACCGGCTGGACGCCGCGCGCATCGCGGCCTACGTTGCCAGCGGCGAGCCACTGGGCAAGGCCGGCGCCTACGCCGTGCAGGGCAGGGCGCAGGCCTTCATCCGCCAGCTGAGCGGCAGCTACAGCGGCATCATGGGCCTGCCCATGTTCGAGACCGCACAGCTGCTGCGCCAGGTCGGCCTGGCCTGCTGATACGGCGCCGCGCACCGTGCGCATTTCACCGTGCGCATTTCACCGTGCGCACT
>DATKFT010000939.1:0-4192 GCA_035544335.1 Pseudorhodoferax sp. | reverse complement strand
GCCCGTGCCCGCGGTGTTTGCCTGCACCGCCGTCATTTGGCGATCTCCAGGCGCTCGATGATGGGGCCCCAGGTCTGCGCGTCGCGCCGCGTGAGCCGCTCGACCTCCGAGGCTGCGCCCGCGCGCGGCTCCAGGAACTGGGCTGCCAGCATCTCGCGCACGCGCGGGGTGTTCAGCGCCTTGTTGACGGCCGTGTTGAGCCGCGCAATGACGGCGGGCGCCGTGCCGCTGCGCGCGACCATGGCGTACCAGCCGGGCACGTCCATGTCGATGCCCAACTCCTGGAAGGTGGGCACCTCGGGCAGCGGGGCGAGGCGCTTGTTGCCGGTCACGGCGAGCGGCACGACGCGGCCCTCGCGGGACAGCGGCACGATGTCCGAGGCCACCGAGGTCATGACCGGCGTGTCGCCCTGCATGAGGCTGGTGTAGAACGAGGAGCCGGCCGCACCGCCGAAGGGCACGTGCTGCAGCTGGATGCCGGTGCGCTGCATCAGCAGCTCGGTGGCCAGGTGCGTGGAGTTGCCGATGCCGGCGGAGGCGAAGTCCAGCCGGCCGGGCTGGGCCTTGGCCCGGGAGACCAGCTCGGCCAGCGTGCGCACGCCCAGCTGGGGCGCCACGACCGTGATGAAGGGCGACTCGGCCAGCATGGCCACGCCGACAAAGTCGCGCTCGGGCCTGTAGCCGAGCTTCTTGTAGAGGTAGGGATTCCAGGCGAGGTTGGACACGCCCGCCACGAACACCGTGTGGCCGTCCGCCGGCTGCCCGATGACGTGGGCGGCCGCCAACGCGCCGTTGGCGCCGGGCCTGTTGTCCACGACGAAGGGCTGGCCCAGGTCCTTGCCCAGTTCCTCTGCGAGCGCGCGTGTGAGGGTGTCGGGGCCGGTGCCCGGAGGCTGGGGCAGCACCAGGCGGACGGTGCGCGCGGGAAAGGCCTGGGCCTGCGCCACGGCGGGGGCCAGTGGGGCCAGTGCCAGCAGGCAGGCGCTTGCACCGAGGGTGAGCAGGGAACGGCGAAGAGGCATGGGGTTTCCTTGGAGGTCTGGAGCATGCGGCACGCGGCTGACGTCTGGGCTCTCGGTCCCGGCTGTCCTTCCGGTGCAAGACCGCATGGAGCTCACTGTCGCCGGCCGGGTCGGCAGCGTCCAATGGATTCGCGGAATCCAGTGATCAGCACAATCCATGATCAAATCTGCGCCCTCCCCGCCAGCCCTGGCGCTGGACTGCGAAAGAGAGTGCATGACCGACCGATTCCGCGCGCTGGACCTGAACCTGCTTCGTGTGTTCGAGGCGCTGATGCAGGAGGGTCATGTCACGCGCGCCGCGCAGCGCCTGTGCCTGACACAGCCGGCCGTGAGCAACGCGCTGGCCCGGCTGCGCGAGCACTTCGACAACGTGCTGTTCGAGAAGACGCGCGGCGGCGTGCTGCCCACGGCCGTCGCGCGGACGCTGTGGCAGACGCTGGAGCCGCACTACCGAGGCCTGCACGACGTGCTGTCGCCGCCCGCCTTCGATGCGGCCCACCACCAGGGCCGTGTGCGCATCGCGATGACGGACTACACGATCGAGCGCGTGCTGCCCCGGCTGGGCGCGCACCTGCAGCAGCACGCTCCCGGGCTGCGGCTGGAGATCGTGCCCTACAGCCTGGCCGACCAGCCCGTGCTGTTCGAGAAGGAAGGCGTGGAGCTGGCCCTCGGTACCTACCTGGACGGCTACCACCAGAGCGGCGTGTTCCGCACGCAAACGCTGTGGAGCATCGCGTTCGGGCTGCTGCTGCGCGCGGGCCACCCGCTGGAGCCGGACCGCAGCGGCGGCGCCGTGGACCTGCAGGCGTTCCTGCAGGCGCCGCATGTGGAGGTGTGCTCACGCGGCATGCCCACCGGCGTGTACGACCAGATCCTCGCGGCGCACGGCCTGCAGCGCAACCTGGCCTTCACGCTCTACGGTTTCCAGCAGGCGCTGATGCTGATCCAGGCTTCGGACTGCGTGGCCGTGCTGCCGCGCTCGCTGATCGCGCAGGGCCCCTACGCCACCAGCTTGCGTGCGCTGGAGCCCCCCATCCCGGCGCCGCCGCGCGACCTGCGCCTGATCTGGCACCGGCGGCACGAGAGCGATCCGGCCCACGGCTGGCTGCGGCAGACCATCGTGCGCATGTTCTCGGGCGCCGACATGGCGCAGGACGGCTGAGGGGCCGCCCGGGGCGTCCGGCGCGGACAGACCGGCGATGGAGGCCGCGACGCTAGGTCAGATTCAGTCCACCGTCCGACAGCAGCACCTCGCCGGTCAGGTAGTCCGAGGCCACCAGCATCTCCACCGCCTGGGCAATGTCCTCGGGCGTTGCGGCCCGGTGCATGGGCGCACGCTCGCGCCACAGCGCCTGTGCGCCGGTCCAGTCGGCCGTCAACGGCGTGTCGACCAGGCCCGGCGCGACGGCGTTGACGCGGATGTCCGGGCCCAGCGACAGCGCGAGCAGGCGCGTGAGGTGGTTGAGTGCGGCCTTGCTCACCGCGTAGGGAATGGACGCGCCCTTAGGCCGCACACCGGCGTGCGAGCTGATGTTGACCACGCAGCCCGCCCGGCGGCGGCGGGCGGCTTCGCGCAACGCGGGCTCGGCCAGGGCGACGAGGTGGAAAGGCGCCACGACGTTGACCTCGTGCAGTGCGTGCCAGACCGCAGACGTGGCGCCGGCCAGGTCTGCGTGCGGGATGACCTGGCTGATGCCCGCGTTGTTGACCAGCACGTCGAGCTGGCCCCAGGCGGCGATGGCCTCGCCGACCAGCCGGACCCGGTCGGCCTCCACCGCAAGATCGGCCTGGACGTAGACCGCCTGCGGCATCTCGGCCGCCATGGCCTGCCCGGTCTGCGCAGAACTGCGCGAGTCCAGCACGACGGCGTAACCCGCTCGGCTCAGCCTGCGCGCGATCGCCGCACCGATGCCGGAGGTGGATCCTGTGACCAGCGCGACACGCGGCGCACGGTCCATGGTCGGATGGGTATTCATCTGGAAGGTCTCGCTCTGGTTGCCGTCGACTCCACCGCTGCGGCACATGCGCGGGCAGCCGTGGGGGCGTTGGAGTTTGCCGACATCATCGCTGCGGTGGGGCCAGGGGTCCCGCGGTGGATGGCGAGGGCCAGCAGGCCGGGCCCGCCGCGTGCAGCGTGCAGCGTGCAGCGTGCAGCGTGCAGCGTGCAGGCGGCAGACCGGCGCCACGCCTTTAAAACCAAATAAAATAATGAACCGACTCAAAATGCAAAACGGCGATATAATCCGGCGCGTTGCTGGCACGAAGGTTTGATTCGTTCAGCCGCCGCAACACCTGCAGGCTTGAATTTGCCCACGCAGGTTTCCTTTGCGACCGTTGTCGCCCTGTTGGTCTGTAGAGCTGCAGCCAACCGAGTTTCCTGATGGCTCACGCAGCTTGGTTCAAGCCTGCGATTCCGAATGAACTAGATTCCAAACATCGGCATTTCCATGGGCAAGTACGTCGTTTCGCCCGCGACACACCAGACCGACTGTGGCCGCTACCGCGCCTCCTTCTCGGTCCACCGCTCCCAGGGCAACGGCAGCTACTGCCGCGTGTTCCGTTTCGACAAATCCTTTGCCTCGCGCGAAGGCGCCCGGCTTTTTGCAGTCACCCAGGGCTGGCTGCAAACCTGCATGCCGCATCCCCCCGCATGCTGATGGTCTGCTGCCGCAGATCCCATCCTCCCTTGCCCGTGGCTGTGGACACCCGCCCCACAGACCGGTCTTCCAACGGCGCGGCATCCGTTGCGCACCTTCCTCCTGAAAGGCTCTTCTCATGAGCGTGAAAATCTACGTGGGCAACCTGCCCTACTCCGTGACCGATTCCAGTCTGGAAAGCAACTTTGCCGAGTTCGGCAGCGTCTCTTCGGCCAAGGTCATGATGGACCGTGAAACCGGCCGCTCCAAGGGCTTCGGCTTCGTGGAAATGGCGTCTGCCGAAGCCGCCCAGGCCGCCATCAGCGGCCTGAACGGCGTGTCCGTCGACGGGCGTGCGATCGTCGTGAACCTGGCCCGCCCGCGCGAGGCAGGTGGCGGCTCGGGCGGCTACGGCGCGGGCGGCTACACCGCCAGCAAGCGCGCGGACGTCGGCTATGGCACCGGTGGCTACGGCGGCGGCCGTTACTGATTCCCGTCACTGAGCCCCTGAGCCACGGAGTCCCGTCGCTCCCG
>DATKFT010000938.1:0-3148 GCA_035544335.1 Pseudorhodoferax sp. | reverse complement strand
GGGCGCCTGGCGCCCAGCAGCGGCGAGATCCGGCTGCACGGGCAGCGCATCGACGGCATGGCGCCCCACCGGATCAACCGGCTGGGCCTGTCGCGCAGCTTCCAGATCACCAACGTCTTTCCCCAGCTCAGCGTGTTCGAGAACCTGCGCTGCGGCGTGCTCTGGAGCCTGGGCTACCGCTACAGCTTGCTGCGCTTTCTGTCCAGGCTGGACGACGCCAACGCACGCACCGAGGCCCTGCTGCAGCAGATCGGCCTGGCCCGCAAGCGCGAGGTGCTGGCGGCCAGCCTGACCTACGCCGAACAGCGTGCACTGGAGATCGGCGTGACGATCGCCGGCGGCGCCAGCGTCATCCTGCTCGACGAGCCGACGGCCGGCATGAGCCAGAGCGAGACCGCGCACTTCATCGCGCTGATCCAGCAGGTCACGGTCGGGCGCACGCTTTTGACCGTGGAGCACGACATGGGCGTGGTGTTCGGCCTGGCCGACAAGATCGCGGTCGTCGTCTACGGCGAAGTCATCGCCTTCGACACACCCGCGGCCGTGCGCGCCGACGCGCGCGTGCAGGAAGCCTATCTCGGCGCACCCGCGGCGCAAGCGCCAGGACATTGACATGCTCCAGCTCCAAGACCTCCACGCCTACTACGGCAAGAGCCATGTGCTGCATGGTGTTTCGTTCGAGATCGGGCCCGGCGAAATCGTGGCGCTGCTGGGCCGCAACGGCGCGGGCCGCTCGACCACGGCCAAGGCCATCATGGGCCTCGTGCATGCCGAGGGCCGCCTGCGATGGAAGGGCCGCGACATCGTGGGCGGCAAGGCCTACGAGATCGCCCGCATGGGCATCGGCTACGTGCCCGAGAACCGCGAGATCTTCGCGCGGCTCACGGTGCACCAGAACCTCATGCTGGGCCTGAAGACCGCGAACAGACCCGGCCGCTGGTCCTTTGGCGACATGTACGCCATGTTCCCGCGCCTGAAGGAGCGCGCGCACACCGAGGCCGGCGTGCTGTCGGGCGGCGAGCAGCAGATGCTGACCCTGTGCCGCACGCTCATGGGCGACCCCGACCTCATCCTGATCGACGAGCCCACCGAGGGCCTCGCGCCCAAGGTGGTCGCGCTGGTGGGGCAGTACCTGCGGGCCTTGAAGGACAGGGGCATCTCGGTGCTGCTGATCGAGCAGAAGCTCACGATCGCGCTGCAGATCTCCGACCGCGCGCTCGTCATGGGGCATGGCCGCATCGTGTTCGACGGCACCCCCGAGGGGCTGCGCGCCGATGGCGCGGTGCACAAGGAATGGCTGGCGGTGTGAGCCGGGGAGCGCACAGGGCGATCGCGAGCCCCAGGCCCTTCTAACGCGCGAAAGCTCGCTGCGAGCACGACAGGCGCGCCCGACACGCCCGGTGGACGCAGATGCCTGCCTGGGTGCAACCCCTGCCGCGCCTGCGCAGGGCGCTATGCTCGCGCGCGACGGCGGATGCGCAGCTGCTCCGCCCATGCCGTGTCGCGTGCGCTCCGGGCGGGCAACCATCCGCCTGGGCCGCGCAGGCCCGATCCCATCGCCCTGCCCTGACCCCAGACCCTGCCGAGATGACATCACCCGACCGAAGGCTTCGCCCCCGCCGCAAACCTTCGCAGTCGCGCGCCTGGGCGACCTCGCAGGCGATCCAGGATGCGTTTTTGATCGTGCTGCTGGAGCGGGGCTACGAGGCCGTCTCGATCCGCGACATTGCGGGCGTGGCCGGCGTGGGGATCGGCACGCTGTACCTGTACTTTCCGAACAAGGAGTCGATCGCGGCCGTGACCGTGCGCGGCCGTGTGCGGCAGCTGGCCCATGCGCTGGCCCAGAGCCGCGACCTGGAGGGCCCACGCACGCTGCAGCAGATCGCCGACGACCTGGTGGGGGCCCACGTGCGCCTGATGCTGGGCCAGCCCGCGCACTGGACCGCGCTCATCCTGCTGGAGCGCAGGATCTCCTCGCTGGAGGCCTACCGCCAGCTCTACCGCCACCACGTGGACATCACGCGCGAGGCCCTGGCCACCGCGAGCGACTGGCGCGATGGGCCGGCGGCCGAGCAGCCCGCCACCATGGCGTTCACCGTGTTCACGATCACCGACGGTCTGGTGCGCAATGCGCTGCTGACGCTGTCCCCCGTGCCCCAGGCCGAAGCGCTGGGCGCCGAGATCCGGCAGGCCGTACGCGGCTACCTCGCGCAAAGCCGCGCCGGGCACCGTCCGGCGGCCTGAAGCCGGGCCCGCGCCGGCCCGGCCAGCACCGCGTGTTCAGCCGCCCGGCCGCTTCATCTTGCACGACGAAGGCCCGGCCACCGCGTCGGCCTGCGCCACGCCGATCTGCTTCCAGCCCAGGCCCGTGCCCTCCTGGTCGTGGACCACGGCCTTGCCGTCCACCTTCTCCCAGCTCAGCATGAACAGACTCTGCTGGGCCTGGTGGTCCTCGCGGCGCAGCTCGACCGGCCCGTTGAGGCCCTCGAAGCGCATGCCGTCGAGCTTGGCCGCCACCTTGAGCGGGTCGGTGGAATTGCTCTCGCGGATGGCCTGCGCCAGCGCATAGACGGCGTTGAAGCCCGTGCCGTTGATGAAGTCCTCGTTGAACTGCCGCCTGAAGTCTGTCATCAGCGTGCCCGCCTTGATCCTGGCGTCGTTGGGGCTGAAGGCCGCGGCCAGCTTCACACGGCCCTCGCCGGCCGCGCCCATGGCGCTGGGCACGCCGAAGTTGTTGGCGTTCAAGGTGTAGAAGTCGACGTTCAGGCCCGAGTCCTTCGCGGCGCGGATGATCAGGGCCAGGTCGGTGCCGAAGTCGGCCGTGACCACCGCGTCGGCGCCGGACTGGCGGATCTTGGCCATGTAGGGCGCATAGTCCTTGACCTGCCCGGTCGGATGGAAGTCGTCGCCGACGATCTGGATCTCCGGGCGCTTCTTGAGCAGCTGCTCACGCGCGGCGCGCGACACGTCGTGCCCATAGGCGTAGTTCGGGTTGAGCAGCGCCACCTTCTTGATCTGCGGCTGCTGCGCGATGTAGCCGGTCAGCATGGACACCTTCATGTCCGTGCTTGCATCGGTGCGGAAGTGCCAGTAGCTGCACTTCTCGTTGGTCATCACGGCCGCCTGCGCGGCGTAGTTCAGGTAGATG